>NZ_ALBR01000006.1:2500-23017 GCF_002081505.1 Bacillus sp. CDB3
GGATGACGGGATCGAACCGCCGACCCCCTGCTTGTAAGGCAGGTGCTCTCCCAGCTGAGCTAATCCTCCGAAGTGGTGACCCGTACGGGATTCGAACCCGTGTTACCGCCGTGAAAGGGCGGTGTCTTAACCACTTGACCAACGGGCCAATATGTATGGCAGAGAAGAAGGGATTCGAACCCTCGCACCGCGTTAGCGATCTACTCCCTTAGCAGGGGAGCCCCTTGAGCCACTTGGGTACTTCTCTGTATGGCTCCGCAGGTAGGACTCGAACCTACGACCGATCGGTTAACAGCCGATAGCTCTACCACTGAGCTACTGCGGAATAATGAAGACAATTTGTATCTTATAAAAATTATCACCGTAAGTCAAGAGGTTTTTTCACAGCATCTTGTGCAAACGTGACATGTTTATACTATACTGGATTGCGTTTTCACTGTCAAGATGTTTTCACTACCAGTTTTAGTTGCCCTTTACACTTTCCACATACATATCTTTGTGTATTTATTTGACGCCTTCTTACATATTGAAGTGAGCATCCCGTACATTCATACGTATAAACTTTCGGTTCCTTCTTCTCTTCATTAATCATTCGTTTACAAAAACGGGGTGCCCCCACTTTCTTTAATAACTCACGAAAATCTCTATCTCGGTGCTTATACCCTTTTCCTGTGATATGTAAGTGATAATGACAAAGTTCATGTTTAACAATCCCGACTAAATCTTCTTTGCCATACATTTCGTAATATCGATAATTCAGTTCTATATTATGAGTATTCAATAGATAGCGCCCACCGGTTGTACGTAACCTACTATTAAACATCGCTTTATGTAAAAACGGCATCCCAAAGTATTGTAACGATACCTCTTCCACTAACCTCTGAATTTCTTGCTCATCCATTCTCATTCCCCCTAAACAAAAAAATATTTTTACACTTTTCTCCCTTCCTATACATATATTAAATAGTACATATACCCATCCTCATTCAAGAAGCGTGATTTCTAAAAATAAAGCATTGATAGAAATCCACTCACCAACCTCTCATCAATATTTCTTCAACTAATTAAGAAGAGATGTTTGAGAGCAGGATTAAACAAGGAGGGATTCCTATGCCTACGTGGCTAAAGAAACAAATGCAACGTGCATACTTCGAAAAAAACCGGTATCAAATCAAATTACTAAATGAATGCTGGTTTTATTATAGTAAAATACATCAAAGCTCATAATCAACGAAACTTTCCTATCCATAAAAAGAGAGCAGTTTCATCTGCTCTCTTTACTTACTATTCAATTGGTAACATCGATAATGCAACACGACCTTTTTTCGTATCAATATCATCTACCCATACTTTTACAATTTGCCCTACGGATACAACATCTAATGGATGCTTTACAAACTGTTTGCTGAGTTTAGAAATATGCACTAATCCATCTTGCTTTACACCTATATCAACAAAGGCACCGAAATCAACAACATTACGAACCGTCCCCTCTAACTCCATACCACGCTTTAAATCTTCTAATTTCAAAATTCCTTTTTTCAGAAGTGGTTTTGGCAACTCATCCCTCATATCTCGTTCTGGACTAATTAAAGCATCGATAATATCAACCAAAGTCGGCTCGCCAATCTCCGTCTCTTGAGATAATTTAGAAACATCTACTCCCTCTAAACTCTTCTGCAAGTTCGGTTTACCTACATCATTCTTTGATAACCCTAGACTTTTTAATAGCAATTCAACATTTTTATATTGTTCTGGATGAATCCCTGTGCGATCTAACGGATTCGCCCCTTCTAATATACGTAAAAATCCAATACATTGTTCATATGTTTTCGCACCTAAACGAGGAATTTTCTTTAATTCAGTACGCTTCGTAAATTTCCCATCTTCCTCACGCTTAGCTACAATATTTTTTGCGACCGTTTTTGATAATCCTGAAACATATTGTAACAACGCAACTGAAGCTGTATTTACATTAACGCCAACTTGGTTAACAGCTGTCTCTACCACAAATGTTAACGATTCATTTAATCTTTTTTGTGATACATCATGTTGATATTGTCCTACCCCTACAGATTTAGGGTCAATTTTCACTAGCTCGGCAAGCGGATCTTGTAGACGTCTCCCAATAGAAACGGCACTTCTTTCTTCAACCTGTAAATCCGGGAACTCCTCACGAGCTAAATCAGATGCTGAATATACACTAGCACCCGCTTCATTTACAATAATATAAAATACATCCCGTTTTACATTTTGCAAGACATCTACTATAAATTCTTCCGTTTCCCTGGAAGCTGTACCATTTCCAATTGCTATCATTTCAACTTGATATTTATCTATAATTGAAAGAACTTTCTTTTTTGCATCCTCATATTTACGAACAGGTGGATGCGGATAAATAACATCTATGTTAAGAACTTTCCCTGTATCATCTACTACTGATAATTTACAACCTGTTCTATATGCCGGATCTACCGCTAGCACAACTTTCCCTTTCATTGGAGGCTGTAATAATAAATTACGTAAATTCTCAGAGAAAATATGAATCGCTTGTTCTTCAGCGGTTTCTGTTAATTCTTTACGAATTTCTCTTTCTATTGAAGGTTGAATTAAGCGTTTATATCCATCTTCAATCGCTAATTGTACATAGCGCGCACTTTTAGAAGCTTCATCACGAATCATTTTTTTATGTAAAAACTGATTGATTTCCTCAGTCGGTGTAACAACAGCAACTCTTAATACATCTTCCTTTTCACCACGGTTCATCGCTAACACTCGATGAGGCACTACTTTTTGCAACGGTTCTTCATAGTCATAATACATTTCGTATATATTCTTTTCATCTTTTTCTTTATCTTTTACAGATGAAGACATAATCCCTTTTCGGAAAGTAGTATTCCGAATCCAACTACGATATGATGCATTATCCGAAACAAGTTCCGCAATAATATCTTGCGCACCTTGCAACGCATCTTCTGCAGATTCCACTTCTTTTTCTCCATCAACAAATTCCATAGCCTTCTCTGCTGGATTTTCTTTTTTATATAACAATAACCACTCAGCTAACGGTTCTAATCCCTTTTCTTTAGCGATTGTAGCTTTCGTTCTTCTTTTTTCTTTATAAGGACGATATAAATCTTCTACTTCCTGAAGTTTTGTTGCAGCAACAATATGACGACGCAATTCTTCGGTTAATTTCCCTTTTTCACCAATAAGACGAAGAACCTCTTCTTTCCTATCTTCTAATTGCATCATATATTGCCATCTTTCTAAGATTGCACGAATTTGCACCTCATCTAGAGATCCTGTCCATTCTTTTCGGTAACGAGCGATAAATGGAACTGTGTTACCTTCTTCTGTTAATTGAATAACATGACGAACTTGCTTTTCTGTAAAGCCTAATTCTTTCACTAACATTTTCATTAACGCTTGTCGATTATCTACCATTTCCATATCCAACCGTAACCTCCTCTATAATAAAAAAAAGTTGCCCTGTAAAGAGAGCAACTTAAACTGCCGATTTAAAAATCTATTAGTCCTAAACTAATTTGTAACGCTTCATCTACACGACTCATCATCACTTCATCCAAATGAGTGATTTTGTCCGTTAAGCGTTGCTTATCGATTGTTCGAATCTGCTCAAGTAAAATAACAGAATCTCTCTCAAAACCGTACTTTTTCGCATCAATTTCCACATGAGTGGGTAATTTCGCTTTTTGAATCTGTGCAGTAATAGCCGCTACAATCACAGTCGGACTAAAACGATTTCCGATGTCATTTTGAATGACAAGAACCGGACGAACGCCTCCTTGCTCAGAACCAACAACTGGGGAAAGGTCTGCAAAATACACGTCGCCGCGTTTTACAATCAAAATATTACCCCCCGCTAACTAAGCGTTCTACTGTATGAGCTGCTTCATACTCTGCTAAGAAAGCTTCAGATGCAATACCAAGATTAATTTTTCCCATTTCAATGTACCCACGTCGCATTGATTCATGTTGGTAGCGTTTCTTCGTCTTATGTTGACGCAATAACAGTTGTGTTGCCTGGCAAATTAGTTCATGGCGATTCTTATTCTCTTGTTTTCCAATTCCGTCCAATTCCGTTACCATTTGCTTTGGCAACCGAACCACGATTTCAGTAGTTACACTTGATTCGGACACAAAAATACACCTCCACCGTCAACTACACACCCAAATATATATATGACACCTATTGTAATAATACCATTGTATGGAGCCTGTTGCAAAGACTTCCTTATTCCCTGCTTATGTTTTCCAATTCATAAACAAAACATTCATCTTCTTTTACTTTTTATCTCTTTCAAACAAGAAATAAAGCAATCCTTCAGTAATATTTCATTGTAACTTATATTAATAACAATTATAAAAAGAAGCTCCCCAGCAAACAAAGAGCCTATTCTTCATTAGTGAAACTCCTCCAAATGACGAGATGCTGAGTAATAATACCTTCTTTTATATATTGTTCAAATAATTGATTACTTCTACAACTTTACCATGTCGTATAAATATTCTCGGCACACGGAAACTTATCGTTGCGATAATTTCATAATTAATAGTCCCGGAATATTCAGCAACCTCGGTAGCACTAATATACTCATCACCTTGTCTTCCAATGAGTGTAACTTTCGTACCAAGTGGCACTTCACAAGGAAGATGTATCATGAATTGATCCATTGTTACTCGCCCTACAATCGGTACTCTTTCACCATTTACAAGCACTTTAAATCCTTGCAACCTTCTAAGCCAACCATCCGCATATCCAATCGCAACTGTCGCAATCCATTCTTCAGTTCTCGTTCGGTAAGTGACATTATAACTAATCCCATCCCCTTTAATCACTTGCTTAATATGAGCAACCTTCGTATGAAGCGACAACGCTGGTTCCAATTTAAATGGTAAAAACGGACGTATTTCTACAGACGGCGTTAATCCATACATCGCAATACCAATTCGTACCGCATTAAATGTAATCCCCTGAAACCTTAACGTTGCAGCACTATTGGCTGTATGGACAAATTTAGGGTTCACTCCAAATTCTTTCAACCAACTTAACTGCTGCAAGAATGTATTATATTGCTTATCAAAGTAAGAAGTCTCAACCTCATCGGCTGTTGCAAAATGTGTATATACTCCTTCTAACTCTAAAAATGGCGCGCCTTCTAAACTCTTTAAGAACCCCTTTAATTCTTTACGTTCACGTATTCCGATTCTCCCCATACCACTATCAAAATTAATATGGAATTTCATTATTGATAAACCATCCCAGAGCTTTATCGCGTCTTCCACCCATTCTTTTTGAAAAACAGTTAACGCTACATCATTTTCAGCAGCAACATTTACATCACGGGGAGGGGAGGGACCTAATACTAAAATCGGTGCAGTAATACCAGCCCTCCGAAGCACTAAAGCTTCATCTAAAAAAGCAACTGCTAATCTTGTTGCCCCTGCTTCTAATGCGGTTTTAGCCACTGGTACATAATCGTGCCCATATGCATTCGCTTTAACTACAGCAAAAATTTCTACATCACTTGGAATGAACTCTTTAATATGCGTAACATTGTTATAGATCGCATCTAAATCCACTTCCACCCAAGTGTCACGGTAAAACGGTGCTTCTTCCATAAATACACTTCCTTATACACGATATGCGAAGCTTATTCTTTTATATGCTTCTTTTTATGAAATCCACATTCAAACTAAGAAAAGACGTGGTGCACATATATCACCACGTCTAAGAAGTTTACTTCACCTGCTTCGCTGTAACCGAACGAGCAACCATCAACAACTCATTCGGCTCTAAACCTTTAGACACGAGCATATATTCTACTCCATTATGCGACCACGTTACAGAATCTTTCGTCAATGCACCAATCGTGAAGCCAAGGTCAACTGGCTCTCCACTTACACTTACCGCTGATGAAGCCTCTGCAACTTTTGCCTTTTCTTGTATTAAAGTAAAAGATTTCTTACCTCCAGTATATGTGAGTATCGTACGCTTGCCACTGGCTGTCTTCAACTCTTCTTCCTCTTTCAACGTCATGCCTTGCGGCGTGTCACGTGGATACAAAATAGCAAACGGTTTGTCTTCTTTCGCTGTTGTCTGAACATCTACTTGTGCTCTGGACATATTTTGTTTCGTATCAAATGCACCTTTATCAAACTTTGTATCAAACTTTACTTTAGTGAAATCTACTTTTACAAGGACATTTTGATCATTATCCATCAGTTTCACGGAAACTGGTGTTAAATCACTCTTCTTCAATGTAATCTCTTGTTTCGGTAACATATTTTGATGTTGATAGTTTGTTTTTGTTTTAAAAATATAATACTTATCTGTTTTCTCGAAAGTAAGGTTTTTCTTATCCTGCAAAATATCTCTTACAAGTGATTCATATAGGTAAGCCTGGCTACTATTTTGCGGCCAATCACTTTGAAAACGGAAGCTCTTATTAAGCGCAGGTGTTAATACAAATACCCCTTCATCATTTCTTAAAATAATTTGACTCTGATCCTTTTTCGCATTCTTTAAATTCACACGATAATACGAAGGTTCTTTATGCCAAATTTCTACACTATACTCCTGCGGCTCATTTCCTGTTTTAATAGATAATTTCGCTTCAGCTTGATAACTCTTCATACCTTTAACTTTTGCCTCTAAATCTCTCACAACATCTTCCTGTTTCTTTTCCATACAGCCCGCCAACACAAAAACGGTCAATAAACCGATGAGAACTAAAAACAGACGCCTTTTCATCACTTCAGCCCCTTTGCCCCTATAAATGAATGGAAGATATGCCTTCCTTATCGCTACCTCAAATATATGAGACAAAGATATAAAATATGCAGACTAGCGTGACGAGCTTTCTAAAACAACTTGGCTAACAGCAAATTCTTTACTATGGCTAATTGATAAATGAACAATATGCTCTGTATTTGCAATAAGAATCGGCTTACCTCTATCATCATTCCTTACTTCTATATCTAAAAAACTAACTTCTTTCCCAATTCCAGTCCCTACCGCCTTAGAATACGCTTCTTTTGCTGCAAATCTTCCTGCCACAAATTCTGTAAGACGACTTCCTTTCAGCTCCTTGGCAACATTACGTTCACTTTCAGTTAAAATACGTTCCATAAATTTAAGCTTTCCATCTAGCATTTTTTCAATTCGATTCAATTCAATAATATCGATTCCAATCCCTACAATCATTTCAAAATCCCCTTCTTCTATTTAGCTTTCTGCATTCATATTGTAAGAATAACAGAGAATCTTTCTGATGCAAAAGGAGTGATACTAACAACATGCTAATACCATCTACTCGTATGCTATTACAACCAGTCATCCTCTCTTTACTTCTTATACAATTAGTCATGATTATATTGAGCGACTTTTCCCTCTTACACATGGCAGCCTACAATGAATATATCGCTAAAGGAGAATGGTGGCGTGTCATAACTTCCCTACTTATACACGTAGACTTACAACATTTTCTTTCCAATAGCATTTTTTTATTTGTTCTTGGTTCTTCTATCGAAAAACAACTAGGACATTTTTCTTTCATCATTATTTTTTTCCTTTCTGGCATTATCGGAAATATTTCTTCTTATATTATTATGCCTCTTGACTATATTCACGCCGGAGCATCTGGTGGTATTTTCGGATTACTAGGTGCACAATTATTTTTATTGTATAGTCGATATCGCTCTTCAAACCCAAAAGAAATTGCTATTTTTTCAATCATGATACTTCTATTACTGCTATTTACTTTCTTTAATCCTTCTGCCAATCCTATAAGCCATTTAACAGGATTGATAATTGGTGGTATTTTAACTCCTTTTTTAACAAAAAAATTCGATGGTGCTGAGCTTATTTAATGTAAAAGCTCGCACCATCGATAATTTCCACCTCTGTTTGTTTACTTAACTCTCTCATTAATTGAAATAAAGACTCATCCTTCTTCTTCGCCTCAATCATACAATCAATTTGCGGAACACTCCCCTTTATCTTTTTCAAAAAAGATAAGAAAGTATCTACATCAATAAAATCCGCATGTGCTCTCGGATCTTTTTCATCTCTAGGACTAGAAATATGCATTTTAACTGGTAACAAAGACGATTCCCACGTATGCACAACACGTGCCCAATCTTCATGCCAATCTTCCTGATCATTATTCATCATATGATGATGCAAATCAAACACGACTGGAATATCTAATTTCTCTCCTAAATACAATGTTTCTTCTAAAGAAAAAGTCGTGTCATCATTTTCTAATATAATCATCTCTTGAATACCTCTTGGAACACTTGACCAATTTTCTATAAAACGTTCTAATGCAAGTTCTTTATCGTTATAACCTCCTCCCACATGTAATACACATCTCTGTTTATGTTCAATTCCCATACCCTTTAATAATTTTTTGTGCATCTGCAATGTCTTTACGGATTGCTTAAAAATACTCTCCTCAGGTGAATTTAGTACAACAAAGTGATCCGGATGGAAATCAATTCGCATATTCATACGAATTGCGTATTCACCTAGCACTTTTAAACTTTCTTTTAATGGACGAATATAGTTCCACTCTAATAACTCCTCATGATTTGCTAAAGGAATAAGCTTAGAACTAAGTCGAAAGAAAGATATATCATGTCCCTTATTATGCTTTAATAACCGCAAGCAATTTTCCAAATTCGAATTAGCGATTCTTTCGAGTTTACGAATCGCAGCCTCTCGATCATCAATCCTCTGAAACTGTGCATATGTCATCGTTTGAGATGGAGATGCGTTCTTCAAATGCACACTCATTGCAACATACCCAAGCCTTACAAGCATATAGTACCTCTTTTCTACATAAGTTATTATGTAGTATGTACAATTATAGAAATAAAAAAAGAGAATGCCAACAAAGGGCATTCTCTTTTTTATTAAGCTTGTGGACGGCTATGATGTTTTCTTTCGCCGCGTCCATTTGAAGAAGATCCAGGGCGACCTTGACCTTCACCTCTACGACCACGGTTGCCATCACGGCTACCACCATCACGATTGCGATCACGGTTACGACCATCGCCACTGCGTCCATCACGGTTACGGTCACGGTTACGACCATCGCCACTGCGTCCATCACGACTACGATTACGGTTACCATCACGGTATCCGCCTCCGTTACCACCGCGTTTTTTAGAACCGCCACCTCTTGAAACAACTGGTGGTTCTGATGTTAAAGCGATTGGTGTTGTATCTGGCTCTTTTGTCATCATTTTTAAAGCAGCAGCTACTACTGTTACAGAGTCATTCTCTTCTAACATTTCTTCTGCAATACGCTTGTAGTATGATAAGTTATCATTTTCAATTGTGCTTTGAAGTTTTTCAGCGATTAAACGTTGTTGACCTTCTAATGCCTCGTCAAGTGTCGGTGCTTCCATACGGTCAACCTTACGTTTTGTTGTACGCTCGATATTTTTTAATTGTCCTGATTCACGTGGTGTTACAAATAACATTGCAATACCTTTTTTACCTGCACGGCCAGTACGACCGATACGGTGAACGTATGATTCTGGATCTTGTGGGATATCAAAGTTGTATACGTGTGTTACGCCTGAAATATCAAGACCACGTGCAGCAACGTCCGTTGCAACAAGAACTTCAATAGCACCTTCTTTAAATTTACGTAATACAGACATACGTTTCGCTTGTGTTAAATCACCATGAATACCTTCTGCTGCATAACCACGTAAGTTTAATGCTTCTGATAATTCATCAACACGACGCTTTGTACGACCGAATACGATTGCAAGCTCTGGAGATTGAATATCTAGTAAGCGTGTTAATACGTCAAACTTTTTCTTTTCTTGCACTTCTAAATAGAACTGCTGAATGTTTGGCATTGTTACTTCTTTTGCTTTTACTTTAATGTGTTGAGGCTCAGTCATGAAGCGCTCAGCAATACGACGGATTGGATCTGGCATTGTCGCTGAGAATAATAATGTTTGATGTGTTTCTGGCACATCTGTTAAAATCGCTTCAATATCTTCAATGAAGCCCATGTTTAACATTTCATCCGCTTCATCAAGAACAACAGTCTCAACGTTTTGCAGGCGAAGTGTTTTACGGTTAATATGATCTAAAATACGACCCGGCGTACCAACAATAATGTGTGGGTGTTTTTTTAGAGCACGAATTTGGCGGTTAATATCTTGACCACCGTAAATTGGTAAAATACGAACACGTTTATGTTTACCAATTTTGTATAGCTCTTCTCCAACTTGGATTGCTAATTCACGCGTTGGCGCGATAACAATACCTTGAACTGCCTCTTTACGAGTATCTACTTTATCTAATAGCGGTAATCCAAATGCTGCTGTTTTCCCTGTACCTGTTTGCGCTTGCCCAATAATATCTTTACCTTGCAATGCATGTGGGATTGTTTCAGCTTGAATCGGCGTAGCCTCTTCAAAGCCCATACTTTCAACAGATTGCAATAAAGATTCACTTAATCCTAATTCTCGAAATGTTGTCAATGTTACTTCTCCTTTTCTATCCTATACTTATCATTTAAAAAAAGGCATTTTCCGAATTGGCGGAAAAGCCCTTTTCCTGAATGCTCACGTATATAAACGGGCGTATTTCTACACGAAAATACTTCTAAACGTTATTACACTTTATCAATTATAAGTTTTGTATGTGCAAAAAGCAAACCCAACTGTTACCTTATTTTCATATTCAGAGCTTTTTTCTTCACTTTTATTTTTTAATATTCTCTGTAAGCGCTTATTATAAGTTTCTTCTATTTCCGCGACTATCATTCCTGTTTATATACACCAATTATTTCAACATCGTAATAACTTCTTCTAATTTCATACCACGAGATGCTTTAACTAATACAACGTCTTTATTACCAACTACCGCTTGTAAATCCTTTACAAGCTCTTCTTTATTATCATACGCCTTTACACGTTCACTAGGGAAATTAATTTCCGCTCCTTCAGCAATTTGAGCCCCTAGTCTACCATATGTGAATACATATGAGATTTTTGCTGGGTCAATTAATTTACCTACCTCATAATGAAATTGAACTTCTTGGTCTCCAAGCTCTAACATATCACCAAGCACGACGATCTTTTGAGCAAAATCATCTAAACCGTTCATTAAATGGAATGCCGCTTCCATAGCAGTCGGACTCGCATTATAAGCATCATTGATAATTGTTAATCCACTATCCGTTTTTACAATTTCCATACGCATACCTGTCATTTGAAGTGTTACTAAACCTTGTTTCATTTCTTCCCATGTCACACCAAAATGTTTCGCAATTGCCATTGAAGCAAGTGTATTATACACATTATGTTTCCCTAACACTGGTATATAGAATGAAATATTTTCTTCTCTATTCATTTTAAAATGAGTTCCAGTTGCCTGTAATGTGACAGTCGTTGGATAATAATCGTTTGCTCTCGCATCACCAAATGTAACTGTTTCAGCTGCTAAATTCATTTCTGGAACACGATTCGTTAATAATGGCTCATCTCCATTGTATACGAATACTCCACCTTCTTGTAAGCCTGTAACAATTTCTAACTTCGCTTCTGCAATTGCCTCACGAGAGCCTAAATCCATTAAATGCGCCTCACCAATATTCGTGATAATAGCTGCATTAGGACGAGCTAACTTAGATAGAAATTCAATTTCTCCGCGGCTTGACATACCCATTTCTAATACAGCTACTTCTGTATTTTCTTCTAGGTTTAAAATAGTAAGAGGTAAACCGATATGATTATTGAAATTACCTTCTGTTTTTTGAACTTTAAATTTAGTTGCAAGAAGACTCGTTACAATATCTTTCGTAGACGTTTTACCGTTACTACCTGTTACACCAACAACTTTAACATCCAGTTGATCGCGATAGTTTTTCGCTAACATTTGTAACGCTGATAGCGTATTTTCTACAAAAATAACAGGAAGATTCTCAGGCGGATTTGCTACACCTTTCATCCACAATGTAGCAACAGCTCCACTTTCAACAGCTTTATCCACAAAGGCATGTCCATCGAAACGTTCACCTTGAATCGGAACATATAAGTTTCCCTTTTCAATTTTTCTCGTATCAATAGAAACTCCTTTTATAGTAATTCCCTCATACTGCTTTGCTAATCCAGTACCATTTATCATCTGTTCTACTTGTTTTAACGTTCGGTTTATCATATAGAAACACTCCTTACATAGAGGAAGCACTATTCCTTCGAATAGTGCTTCCTCCTTTTTTGTTAGATTGTATATTTAATTTTTTGTTTTTCTTCGTGACGCTCAATTGCTAAATGAATTAGCTCTTCAATTAATTCTGGATACGGCAATCCAGTATGCTGCCATAATAGAGGGAACATACTAAACGGCGTAAATCCTGGCATTGTGTTCACTTCGTTAATATATACTTCTCCGTCTTTCGTTAAGAAGAAATCAGCTCGTGTTAAGCCAGCACCATCTAATGATTGGAATGCAACAATTGCATCTCGCTTAATTACATCAGACTCTTCTTCTGTCATTTCAGCTGGAATAATTAGTGCTGTATCACCATCGATGTATTTCGACTTATAATCATAGAAGTCCTTTTTCGGTACGATTTCACCTACAACTGAACATTTTGGCTCATCATTACCTAATACACCAACTTCTACTTCACGCCCAACAATATTTTCTTCTACAATAATTTTGCGGTCAAATTGGAATGCCTCTTCGAATGCATTCTCAAGCTCTTCACGATCTTTACACTTATTAATACCAACACTTGAACCAAGGTTTGCTGGTTTTACGAAGCAAGGATATCCTAATACTTCTTCTACTTTTTCATACGCTGTTTCACGATCTTTTTCCCATGCGCTACGAATGAAAGATGCATATTTCGCTTGTTTTAAACCAGCTTCTGCAAAGATATTTTTCATAACGACTTTATCCATCCCAGCAGATGATGCTAATACACCGTTACCTACATATGGAATGTTTAGTAATTCTAATAACCCTTGTACTGTTCCATCTTCACCATTTGGTCCATGTAATAATGGGAAAATAACATCAATTACATCTTCTTGTTTAGAATTTGCAGTTGGAATAATTTCTGTACTTAATGATACAGGAGAAATCGTATTTTCTTCCCCACTCATTTGTAATGCCTCAACATTTGTTACTTCGCCTTCAATACGCTCTCCACGCATCCATTGGCCTTGCTCTGTAATATAAATTGGATGAATCTCGAATTTATCTTGATTTAATGCTTTAATAGCAGCAAGAGCCGTTTGTAACGAAACTTGATGCTCAGCTGATTTTCCACCGTATAATAAACCTAATTTAATTTTTGTCACTGAAATCACCCTAACCAATTGTTTTCATTTTTCTATTTTAGCACTTTTTATAAAAATAGGTAGTTCCTATTTGAAATAAAATGTAACTTCCACAAATAATTAAAAGACACCACTTATTGGTTTTCTACACTTTTCCTCTTTAATTTTCTACACACCTAAACAAAATTAAACTTTACAGTAAGATTGCTATCTAATCTGGTTATGTACCTAAAATATGTAGAAATCCACTTTTTGTGTATGTCATCTATATTACCCTACCATTTGTGGAGAATGAAAAAACACTGATTAAAGTTTCATTTCATTAAGAAGACTGTTTTGTAAACGTATCTTTTTGCCTCTGCTCAACAAGACGATCTAAAGAAACATATACAAAGCCTGCAACTACACACCCTACACTTAAAATTGTAAATAAGTAGTGACCAAGCAAACGATCCAATAGAAAGCCACCAAGAAGTGGACCGAATGCACTTCCTGTAATCCACTGCAAACTCGCCGCCCCCATATAGGTTCCTCTCAAATGCTCAGGGGCCAAATTCGCTACAAACGTCATCTGTACAGGCGACATAATCATCTCGCCTAACGTATATATGGCATAAACAAACATTAACGTCATTAAAATAATTGTAGCATTTGTATCAAATTCTCCAAACCACTTCGGTAACCACCCTATAAAAAACAAACCAATTCCGAACAAACACGCACCGTATAACATCGTCTTTCCGACAGGTTTATCTGTCGCCCATTTTGAAATTTGAAATTGAAATAAAACAACTAATAGACCATTTAATGCCATTAAATATGGGTATGGATTGTTGACTCCAAAAATATCCTTCATTTCGTTATCAAAGTGCAGCGGCAACATGCCTTCTGTTTGAGAGAACCCCATAGAAATAATGATCCCCGCTAACAAATAAATCATTAACGCCTTATCTCTCATTAAAATTTTCCAAACTGCTCCGGATTCCTTCTCCTTATTTTTTTCCGTCATATCCGTAATTTTTGGCATTGTTTCTTTAATAAGTACTAACACTAGTAGCGCATAAAACAACATAGCGGATGAAGCAATAATAAACACAAGGTTCTTCGATAAAACAACTACTGATGCTCCCATTATCGGTCCAATTGCAGCACCAATATTGTGTCCCATTCGCAATAAACCATATGCTTCTGTTCTTTTTTCTGGCGCCGTCACATCTGCAACCATCGCTGATGCCGCTGGATGAAATAGCGAATTACTTAACCCTAAAAAAATTGATAGAATGGCATATGGAATAAACCCTTCTATAAATAAAAAACCGAGCATTAGTAATGCATTACTCGCCATCGAAAATATCATAATTGGCTTTCTTCCATATATATCGGCAATTCTTCCGCCTATAAGCGAACCAAAACTTGCAGCTATTGGAGAAAGCGCCATAATAATTCCAACTTGTAATAAAGAATCTACCTTATCTTTTAAATATAGTGCAAAAAAAGGCATTAACATCATCATTGCAATTCCGTTCAATGTCTCACCGATAAATCGAATCCATACGTTACGATCCATCTCCCTTAGCTCACGCCACGTACTTTTCATATTCCCACCCCTTTGGTTAACCAACAATTATCTTATAATACATTCAGAAAAATGTAAATTTTCAAATAAAAAAATCCATTCTAACAGAATTAGAATGGATTTTTCCACTTATAAATTTGCTACATCTTCTTCTTTTTTACTATTATTTAAAACACTACGCTTTCTACTATAGGCGAAATAAACTACTACACCGATAACCATCCAAACACCAAAACTAATCCAAGCTGTTGCTGATAATTGAAGCATCAAATATAAGCAAAAGATAACTGTTAATGCTGGTAAAAATGGTACGAGCGGCGCCTTAAACGCCCTTGGTAAATCAGGATGAGTTCTTCTCATTACAATAACTGCAACGGCTACAAGTGCAAATGCTGACAAAGTTCCCATATTTACAAGATGTGCTAAAACATTTAAATCTATTAATCCTGAAATAAGTGCTGCAATAATACCTGTTGTCCATGTATTTAAAAATGGTGTTTTAAATTTCGGATGAACTTTAGCAAGACGCTTCGGTAACAATCCATCTCTGCTCATTGCATATGAAACACGAACTTGCCCATACATCATAACTAGCATTACAGTTGTAATTCCTGTAATTGCCCCTACTGATATCACTCCCGCCAAACTATCTTGTCCAATAAATTGAAGTGCGAAAGCAACTGGATCTGATATATTCAACTGACCGTATGGAACAATCCCTGTCAAAATAAGTGAAACAACAATGTAAAGAACCGTACAAACTAGTAACGATGCAATAATTCCAATCGGCAAATCGCGTTGTGGGCGCTTCACTTCTTCTGCGGCTGTTGATACAGCATCAAATCCAATGAATGCGAAGAAAACTGTAGCTGCTCCAGCCATTACACCATCTAACCCAAATGGCATAAAAGGTGTCCAATTTTCAGGTTTTACATAATTAAATCCAGCGAAGATAAAAATGAGAACAACTGCTAGTTTAATAAATACCATTATATTATTTACACGTGCACTTTCACGAACACCTCTAGATAAAAGAACCGTCATAACTAAAATAATTAGAACTGCAGGTAAATCAATTATTCCACCCTTTCCAGTACCAGGGGCCGAGGAGAGAATGGTCGGAATATGAATCCCAAATCCCTTTAATAACGATTGAAAATACGCTGACCATCCATTGGCTACAGCAGATGTGGCTAATAAATACTCGAGCATTAAATCCCATCCAATTAAGAATGCAAATACTTCTCCCATCGTCGCATACGTGTACGTGTAAACACTCCCTGAGACAGGAACTGAAGAAGCAAATTCAGCGTAACAAAATGCAGCAAATGCACAAGCTAATGCAGCTATAGCAAATGATAATATAATAGCTGGTCCAGAATGTTTCGCTGCTACAACGCCAGTAAGAACAAAAATACCAGTTCCAACAATTGCTCCGATTCCAAGCATTGTTAAATCAAGTGCCCCTAACGTTCTCGATAATGTCTTTTGTTTACTTTCTTGCAGTAACGTTGAAATCGGCTTCTTTTGAAAAATTTGTTTCATACTGTGCTCCTCCACACCTTTAGTTTTCTGAAAATTTAATTTACTTTCCTCATTTTACCCACAGCATGTTTTTTAGTCAATACTTTTGTCGAAATAAACAGAAAACTATCGAGATACATACTATACTCTTATCATCCTTTCGATAAAAAGATTCAGACAATCATATCTATATATATTTTCATAACTGTTTTTGGTATTATTATACATGTCGATTCCATCAAAGAGGCATGCTCACTAAGGGAGCATGCCTCTTTTTACTTATTTCACAGTATATGAACCCTCTTCAATCCAGCTATACATATATTTTTCATCTTCCGTCTCATGTGCTTGTTTTACAATACGAAGCGGACGGAATGTATCTATCATAACAGCCAGTTCAAGTGTCTCTTTCTTCCCTATACTTGCTTCTGTTTTCCCTGGATGTGGCCCATGCGGAATCCCGCTTGGATGAAGCGTAATAGAACCTTCTTCCACTCCTTTTCGGCTCATAAAGTTTCCTTCTACATAGTACAGTACTTCATCACTATTCACATTACTATGATAATATGGTGCCGGAATAGATTCTGGATGATAATCGTATAAACGCGGTACGAAAGAGCAAATGACGAAATTATGCCCTTCGAATGTTTGATGTACTGGTGGTGGCTGATGAATACGACCTGTAATTGGTTCAAAATCCTCCACATTAAAGACCCACGGATATAAATAACCATCCCATCCAACAACATCTAACGGATGGTGCCCTAACACATGCTTGTGCATATAACCTCTCGATTTTGTCATTACGACAAACTCACCTTTGTCATCATATGTCTCCAATTTTTCCGGACCACGAATATCCCTTTCACAAAACGGACTATGTTCTAACAATTGCCCATATTCATTGCGATAGCGACTCGGTGTTGTAATTTGGCTATTTGCCTCTACAACAAGAAACTTAGTCTCTCCCTCATCTGGAATAACACGATAAATCGTTCCAATTGGAATTGTTACATAATCACCTTTTCTATAGTGAATCGTTCCAAACATCGTTTCAACTTTTCCTGTTCCATAATGAACAAATAACATTTCATCGCCATCACCATTACGGTAAAAATAATCCATTTTTTCTGTTGGACTCACTACTCCAATTAATAAATCCTCATTCCCAAGCATAAAGTTTCTTCCGCTTATTGCATCACCAGTTTTTTTATTTTCTTTCGTGCGGAAATGGCGATGAGAAAGAGCAACATCCTCTTCATACTGCAACTGGCAAGAATGCGATAATGCCGCATGCGCTACTTCCGTTGGCATATAATGATGATACAAAATAGACTGCGTACCAGAAAAACCTTTTGTTCCCATTACCTGTTCACGATAAAGCGATCCATCCTTTTTACGGAATTGTACATGTCGTTTATGAGGTAGCTCCCCCATGTGACGATAATACATGCCCATCACCTGCTTCCATTTCTTTTTTGACCGTATTACGTAATGTACCTAAACCAGTAATCGTAAGTTCTACAACATCCCCATCTTGCAGCCACTCTTCTGTACCGAGTTCTAAAATACACCCTGTTCCTACTGTCCCAGAACCAATCACATCTCCTGGATATAACGTAACGTCTTCCGAAGCACGTTCAATCATTTCAGCGAATGTATAATAAATATCTTGGAAATTTCCTTTTGATAACAGTTGCCCATTTACATGAGCAGTCATCTCTAAATCATAACGATCACCATTACGATAAACGTCTAATTCCTCTTTCGTAACGAGATACGCTCCTAATGAAGTTGCAAAATCTTTTCCTTTTGCTGGGCCGAGTCCTACTTTCATTTCTGTTGCTTGTAAGTCCCTTGCACTCCAGTCGTTCATAATGCAGTAACCCAAAATATATTCCTCTGCTTGCTCACGAGAAATGTTTCGTCCTTCTTTCCCAATTACGCAAGCAATCTCTAACTCATAATCAAGCTTTTTAGACTTCTTCGGACCAATAACAAAATCATCTGGTCCAATAACAGCACGATGATTCGTAAAATAAAAAACCGGGATATCATACCATTCAGGTACAACATCTAGTCCTCTACGTCCTCGGGCTGTTTTTACATGCTGTTCAAATGCATAAAAATCTCGAATGCTACTCGGATTAGGAATAGCCGCAGCGAGTTGTACTTCCTCTAAGGAATATATACCCTTTTCCGGATTCTTAATATTACGTACTACTTCTACATACTCATCCGCTTTCTCTAAAAAGGCGAACATCGAAGAAGGTAATTTTCCATCACTAGCAAGATTCATATCGATTACTTTGTCACCTTCAAGCCATCCAGCTCGCATTTCCTTCGAAGGTAGACGAAATGTAACAAGTTTCATCATGATTCCTCCCTATGAAAATGAAATTTCCACCAGCAAAGGACCTCTTGCTGGTGGATACAAATTCTATAAGTTTCCGCGACGCTCTTGTTCTCTTTCAATTGATTCAAATAATGCTTTAAAGTTTCCTTCACCAAATCCACGAGAACCTTTACGTTGGATGATTTCAATAAATAAGGTTGGACGGTCTACAATTGGCTTCGTAAAGATTTGTAATAAATAACCTTCTTCGTCACGGTCTACTAGAATCTTCAATTCTTTTAATTTATCAATTTCTTCATCAATTTTCCCCACTCGCGCAGTTAACTCATCGTAATACGTATCCGGCGTATCTAAAAACTCAACACCATTCGCACGAAGTACTTCAATTGTTTTTACAATGTCACTTGTTAATAAAGCGAGATGCTGTACACCCGCTCCATTATAGAATTCAAGATATTCTTGAATTTGTGATTTTCTCTTTCCATCTGCTGGTTCGTTAATAGGGAACTTAATACGACTTCCATTCGTCATAACTTTTGACATTAACGCCGAATACTCTGTACTAATATCATCATCGTCGAAATGGATCATTTGTTTAAAGCCCATAACATTCTCGTAATAACTAACCCACTCTTCCATTTTCTCAACGTTACCAACTACATGGTCTACAGCAATTAAACCAGACTCTTCAAATGGAATATTAAACTCAACCTTTTGGAATCCTGGCATAAATGTTCCTTTATAATTTTTACGCTCTACAAGCGTGTGAATTGTATCACCATACGTACCAATAACCGCTTTTTTCAATGTCCCGTCCTCATCTGTTAACTCCTCAGGTGGAGCGATCGCAACAGCGCCACGCTTCACCGCTTCAGAGTAGGCTTTATCAACGTCATCAACAAGTAAAGCCACATCCTTCACCCCATCACCATGAGTCTTTACAAACTCTGCAATACGGCTATCGCTACTTAAAGCTCCAGACACAACAAAACGCATATTTTTTTGCACAAGAACATAAGATACCTTTTCACGGTTTCCTGTTTCTAATCCAGAATAAGCTACAATTTTGAATCCAAATGCTCTCGCAAGATAATAACTTGATTGCTTTGCATTCCCTACGTAAAATTCCAAATGATCTACATCGCGTACCGGAAAAAAGTCCTCCATTTGTGCAGCTAGCGTATCCATAGATTTTTGTTTCATAAATTCCTCATCCCCCTGTAAATAGATTAAATGGTCCATAATTAAACCTAACCGAAAACGCTTCCAACATTCGTTAATAGAAATTAGTTAGCAAGCTAACAAATTCTGACCTTTAAAATTTCTATTTTTTCTGTCAAATTCCTCTTTTTTTCTTACATATAAAATTCGACTTTTTTCTCTTTAAAGTAAAGGGGAACTATTAATACTTAGAGGGATATATAGAAGAAAACAAAAAAGACCCCAACATATTAACTACTTACTAATATGCTAGAGTCTTTATTTGTTTTGAATGATTGTATTTATATGTCTCATACTAATACATTTGTAAGGAATATAATAAACGCTGTCAACACTGCTGCTCCACCTGCTGATACTAAAATATCCATTTTTGTTACTTGTAATACTTGTTCCTTGTTCATATTCCTCATTCTCCCTTCTTTTGTTTTTGTTACAAAATTTTTATTATACTAATACGCTTGAAAGAAATACGATTAATGCTGTTAATACTACT
>NZ_ALBR01000007.1:0-44685 GCF_002081505.1 Bacillus sp. CDB3
ATCATTCATTCTCCTTTTTTATAAGTTATCTATATGTAATTTCTAAGAAATGATTAGTTCATAGTTTTTATGTTATCGTTACATTAAAATTAATTACGTAACGTTTGTAACATTAATGTAACATAACTATTATTACGTTGCAATATAATTACGTAAATTTTATTACACTTTTTTTACGTTTTTTAAATAAACACTCAAAAACCTTGTTTTAATGCATTTTCCACTACGCCCACACTTGTAACACTAGTGTAACATTACGGTCATAAAGTGAAATATAATATTATTTATATCTATTTTTGTTACAAAATAATATAAAACTTTAATCAGTCGAGCTTTTTCATTCCTACTGATTATTAGCACTCATTAATCAAGCTTTTATTGATAGTTAAGGAGAGATAAAACCCTATCTTCCCAATATAAGTTTGTATGTTTCCTTCATATAACTATGTATAATGGAAACAAAGAGGTGGTCATTTTGAAATTAATCGCACTAGATATGGATGGTACACTACTATCATCTAATCTTGAAATCTCCAAAGAGAACTTACAAGCTATTCAAACCGCAAAAGAAGCTGGTCATATTGTAATGATTTGTTCTGGCCGCGCGAAAGAGGATGCTTTGAAATTATTGGAAGAATATAAACTATCTCTTCCAGTTGGAGCAAGCAATGGGGCAATTGTTTATGTGGATGGAAAAGTAATTAACTCGCGTTGTTTACAAAATGATAAAGTATACAAGCTTGCAAAGTTACTAGAATCTGAAGGTTTTCCATATAAGTTGTACACAAATAAAGGGGTTTACTCTCCTTATACATGGCAAGATCAGGTTATGCAGGCATTCGAAGAAAACAAGCATACACTAGATGTTACACTTGAAGAACTTGAAAGAATTACAGAAAAACAAAAGAAATCAAACCTAATTACTGATTTCCAAAAAATCGAAGATGTTGTAAATAATCCAGAATTAGAAATATCTAAATTCTTTATTTTGACATTTAATGCTGCCCATCGTTCGCAGCTATTACAAACTTTACAAGAAGATACGGATATTTCAGTTACCGCATCAGCTCCTACTAATGTAGAAATTATGGATAAGCATGGTCATAAAGGGAACGGCCTACAAGAAATGGCAGCTTATTTCAATATACCAATTGAAGATACTGTTGCAATCGGTGATAACTTTAATGATGTGCCAATGCTACAAGTAGCTGGCTTATCAGTTGCAATGGGAAATGCCGAAGAAGATGTAAAAAAACTATGTGACGTTGTAACATTAACAAACAATGAGCATGGTGTTGCTCATGCAATCGAGCAATTTGTATTGAAACAAACTTCATCTAGTAAATAAGAAAAGGACTCTTTCAACTTCTGAAAGGGTCCTTCTTTTTTATACATGATGACAAGCAACAAAATGATCTTCACCAACATTACGAAACTCTGGTACTTTCGTTTTACAAATATCCGTAGCAAAGGGGCAGCGTGTATGAAAACGACAACCTGACGGCGGATTTGCCGGACTTGGAATATCCCCTTCTAGAATAATCCGTTCTCGCTTAACTATTGGATCCGGTATTGGCACTGCCGATAACAATGCTTTTGTATATGGATGAAGCGGATTCGCAAATAACTCATCACGTGGTGCTGTTTCCACAATAGTTCCTAAATACATAATTCCAATTTTCGTACATAAGTGCTCCACAACACTTAAATCATGTGAAATAAATAAATATGATAATCCCTTTTTCTCCTGTAATTCACTAAACAAATTAATAATTTGCGCTTGAATAGATACATCTAATGCCGCAACAGGCTCATCAGCTACAATAAATTCCGGATCTAATACCATCGCCCTTGCAATAACGATACGTTGACGTTGCCCACCGGAAAACTCATGAGGGTACCGGTCAATATGATACGGCGCTAAACCACATAACTCCAATACTTCTATCACCTTTTCACGGACATTTTCTTTCGTCGCTAGCCCATGAGCCAACATTGGCTCACCAAGTGCTTCTCCAATTCTCATTCTAGGATTTAATGAGCTAAATGGATCTTGGAACACGAGCTGCATATTGGGACGATGCTTTCTCAGCTCCTCTTTTGATAAAGCATGAACATCTTGACCTTTAAACTTCACTTCACCTTCTGTTTTTTGAACGAGACGGAGAATTGTTTTCCCTATCGTCGTCTTCCCACTTCCAGACTCTCCTACTAGGCCAAACACTTCTCCTTTATCAATTGTAAAGCTTACCCCATCTACCGCTTTCACATGTCCAATCGTTCTACTAAATACGCCTCCCTTAATCGGAAAATACGTTTTTAAGTTCTTCACTTCTAATAATGGTTCACTCATTGCCCAGCACGCTCCTCATATAACCAACAAGCTACTTTATGATCCTCGTCATGCACATTAAGATTTGGCGCTTCATTTTTGCATATTTCCATGCAATGTTCACAGCGACCACTAAAGTAGCAAAACTCATCTAAGCCAACTAAATTTGGAACTTGCCCTGGAATAGAATAAAGTTTATCTGTTCGTTTCCCCATTACTGGTTTTGATTTTAGCAATCCCTGTGTATATGGATGTTTCGGATTTTGAAATATCTCTAGTACCGGTGCCTCTTCAATAACTTTTCCGCCATACATAACGACAACGTAATCGGCCATTTCCGCTACAACACCTAGATCATGTGTAATTAATAAAATGGACGTTTTAAATTCCTCTTTTACTTGTCTTAGTAAGTCTAATATTTGCGCTTGAATCGTAACGTCCAGAGCTGTTGTCGGTTCATCTGCAATTAATAACTTTGGATTACAACTAAGTGCAACCGCAATCATAATGCGTTGTAACATCCCACCACTTAGTTCATGTGGATAAGAATGGACAATTTCATCAGCGCGAGCTATACCAACTTTACGAATTAATTCAATTGCCTTTTTGTATGCTTCGTTTTTACTAAGTAGTTCATGCTCTCTTAACGTTTCTACAATTTGTTCGCCTACGGTGAAGACAGGATTTAGCGATGTCATCGGTTCTTGGAAAATCATCGCAATGTCATTACCTCGTAAACTACGAAGCTCTTTCTCTTTCATCCCTAAAAGACTTTTTCCTTCATAAAGAATATCACCACCAACGATACCGCCAGATTCAGCAATAAGTCCCATAATAGATAAAGCCGTCACACTTTTCCCGCAACCTGATTCGCCTACTACACAAACTGTTTCACCTTCTCGAACTGAAAAGCTAACATGATTAACAGCCTTTACTGTACCTTCTTCCGTCTGAAAATGTGTTTGTAAATCCTTTAGCTCTACCACTGCTTTACTCATGCTTCCTCACCTACCGCTTCATCTTTGGATCTAATGCATCACGAAGTGCATCGCCAAGTAAATTAATTGATACAACTGTTATAAAAATTGCAAAACCAGGTGGTATCCATAACCACGGGCGTTTTTGGAAATCGATTAATGAGTTTGCTGCGCTAATCATATTTCCCCAAGATGGTGTAGGTGGAACGACGCCAAGTCCTAAGTAGCTTAGTGCAGACTCTCCTAAAATAGAACCAGCAACACCTAATGTTGATACAACAATTAATATGGGCAAAACATTTGGGATTAAATGATATACAATTTTCCGGTAATCTTTTATCCCGAGCACATCAGCAGCTTGCATAAACGATTGTTCTCGAAGTGATAAAATTTGACCTCGTACGAGACGTGCAAGTCCTGGCCAACCTACTAAACTTAAAATAATCATGATGACATAAAGACGGTAATCAGATGGTACTTTCCATTCTGATAAAATAGCTCCCATTATAATAAGTAAAGGTAATCCTGGCATCGACATTAAAACATCTGCAAAACGCATTATAATATTGTCAACGATACCGCGATAAAAACCTGCAATAGCTCCTAATAAAGCTCCTAATATTACTGATAAAACCATTGAAGCTAAGCCAATTGTTAATGAAATTCGTCCTGCTTGCATAAGCCTCGTTAAAATATCCCGTCCTAATTGATCCGTACCAAGCCAATGAGAAAAACTAGGTGGCTTGTTAATTAGCGTAACTTGTATTTTTCCTGATGCATACGGTGAAAAGAATGGACCGATAAAACAAAATAAAAACATAAAAACTAATGCATAAAATCCTATAAGTGCCATTTTATTTTTCTTTATCCTTTTAAAAGCTTGCCTCCACGGCGATGATTCATTCCGTCTTTTCTTTTTTGCCTTTTTCTCTGTAATTGCTGTAACAGTTTCCATCTCTTTCCCCCCTTACTTCAACCGAATACGTGGATCAACAACTGCATATACAACATCCGCTAAAAAATTTGAAACGATTGTCAAACAAGAAAGAAACATCGTAAATGCCATTAATACTGTATAATCACGGAAACTAAGTGCCTCTAATTGAATATTACCGATGCCAGGCCAGTTGAAAATTTGTTCAATAATAATTGCCCCTGAAAACAATCCCGGTAACTCAAATGCAAGCAATGTAATAGCCGGTAAAATTGCATTTTTTAATGCATGTTTATAAATAACGGTCCTCTCCTTTAAACCTTTTGCTCTAGCCGTTCGAATGTAATCTTGCCGTACAACTTCTAACATACTCGTTCTAAAATAGCGAGTTAGTGAGCCTACTCCAAGAAGGGTTAAAATAAACACTGGTAAAACCATATGCTTTGAAACTTCTATTACGTAAGCAAGCCCAGTCGAATTACTACCAACATCAATCATCCCGCCTATCGGTAATAACTTAAAGTCAACCGCAAACACTTTAATTAAAAACAAACCGATAAAGAATGAAGGGAATGACATCGCTGCAAAGACACCAATTGTTACAAACTTATCGAATAAGGAATGTTGCTTTGTCGCTGAAAACACACCGATAATAAGTGCAATTAGCCAAATAAAGAACAATGCAATGATCGCAACAATAAACGAATTCCATATGAATTTATTTAATAATGATGTTACAGGTTCTTGATATTGAAGTGAAAAACCAAAGTCACCCTGCAATGCATTACCTAACCAATGAAAGTAACGCTCAACAATTGGTTTATTTAAACCATATAGCTCTCTAAGTTCCGCAGCTCTTTGCGGTGTAATCTTTGGATTTGAATCAATATAGTCACCTGGAAGAAGCGCGAACAAAAAAAAGATAATAACTGACGTACCCAACAGTGTAGGAATCATTTGTAACACCCTACGAATGATATATGTTTTCACCCTTTTTCTCTCCAATCTTATGCTTAAAATAGAAGAACATTTTTTCAAAACGGCACACTACTTGCCGAATGAAAAAATGTCTTCTACTTATACATTCTTATCGTTATTTTTCAATAGATAATACTGGTAAGTTTGAACTAATACTATTGTATTTTTCAGGGTCAATTCCTTTTATATTCCCGTTGTATCCTGTAATTGTTCTACGGTAGTTTAATAGAATTACTGGTGGGTCATCACTTAATTCTTTATACAATTCTTTGTAAATAGGTTTACGTTTCTCAATATCAACTGTCTCAATACCTTTTTTAATTAACTCATCAACTTTTGCATTTTTATAACCAAGACTCTCCTTATTAACACCAGATAAATATTCACCTGCAGTTTCACTCGGATCAGTTGTAATCGGTGTAGCAACAGAAGCTAAATCATAATCACCTTTATTTACCTTCGAAAGCATAGTATTAAAGTCCATAAATTCAGGATTAAATTCTACACCTATCTCTTTATAATTCTCTTTTGCAATTGGAATTAATAAATCACTATCTTTAGCCGAACTTGGGCCGAAATAAGAAAGCTTTAATTTTTGACCATCTTTTTCACGAACTCCATCCGAACCAACTTTCCATCCTGCTTCATCTAATAATTTTTTCGCTTTTTCTTTGTCGTATTCATATTTATTAACCCCTTCTTCTGTATAAGCCCAAGAAGTTGGATGAATTGGTACATTAGCTACCGTACCGTATCCTTTCAATGCTGTATCAACATATTTTTTACGATCTAACCCGTAAATAAGTGCTTGGCGAACCTTTTTATCTTTTAAGTACGGCTTATTATTATTCATATAAATATAGTTAAATGATGCAGCTGTTTCGATTTGAATGTTCGCGAATTGTAAACCTTTCGCCTGTTCAAGAATTTCATCACCAGTACCTAGGCCAGTATAGTCAACTTCGCCTGTTTGGAACAATTGGAGTTTTGTATCACCAGCAGTAATTTTATAAATGAAGTTTGGAATTTTCGGCTTACCTGCATAATAATTTTCGTTTGCTACAAAACGAACTTCTTGACCTGGAATATACTTTTCAAATTTATACGGCCCCGCAGCTATCGGTTTTCCATATAACTCTTTTAAATAATCTAAACTTGTATTTTGTTTATAGTCTTTTCCATAATACGCTTTTGATAACACCGGTCCACCTAAAGCAGTTAGTGTCTGCGAATTAACTTTTTCAGTCGTAATTTTAATTGTCTGTGGATCAACAACTTGAATTCCTTCAATAGAAGTTGCTTTTCCTTCTTTATATTCTTTACCACCTTTAACAGCATATTGAGAGATGTCTATTTCGCCTTCATATGCCTTATCATGTAAAAGCGTCAATGTGAACGCTACATCATCCGCTGTTAATGGCGAACCATCACTAAATTTTAAATCTTTACGTAAATGGAATGTATATGTTAACTGATCAGAAGAAACATCCCACTTCTCAGCTAATTCTGGAGTTGGCTTTCCTTGTTTATCTGTCGATACAAGCGACGCAAAAATGACAGAGGTTACATTTCCATCCCAACCATTTTGCTGGAAGTATGGTAAAAAGACACCACCCGGTTTACTAATCCCAACAACTAACGTGTCTTTTCGATTTTTTGCTTTATCGGGTACTTTCGTCTTATCTGTAGCAGCAATCTTTTCGATTTTTATATTTTTTAAATCTTGCTGTTTAACTGGTTCTGTAGAAGCCGTATCTTCCTGTCCCCCGCAAGCAGATAACACAAACGAACTACTCAATAATACTGAAAATACACCAGCCCATTTTTTTGTCTTTTTCTTCATTGTCCCCACCCTAACTTTTTTTAATAATTACACTTTATGAACTGCTTGCCTTATGTATGCCTCCCACAGCAACATTTATAGCCAATCGGAAAAGTCGGTTTTGAACGTAAAAAAGATGTTTTTGAGGGGTAACAATCTTATTCCGACCTTTCCGGTAGACTTTATGGTTATTAGCTTATATCTTTCAATATATTTTGTCAATTCTTTCTATATAAATATTTTAAGAATTCTTTCGAAATTATTGATCAATCTTTAATTTAGGTAAACTTAACAAAATACCGTTGTAGTTGTCTTCTTGTAATCCTTGAATTCACGCATTATGTGCAGACACGACTTTACTATTGTTTAAGAAGATAACAGGTGGATCTTCACTTAACTCTTGATATAGTTTTTTATAGATTTCTTTTCGTTTTTCAATATCCAATATTTCTAGTGCCTGCTTAGCTAATTCATCTACCTTCGGATTATAATATCCATCATAATTACGCTTACTTGTCGAAACAAACTCCTCAATTGTTCCGCTCGGATCATCAATCATCGGTGTGGAAACCATCGCTAAATCATAATCTCCTTTAATTACCTTGGAAATCATCGTATTAAAGTCCATGTATTCAGGGTTGAAATCTACCCCAATCTTTTTATAATCCTCTTTCATAACGGGGATCATCACATCGTTGATTTTACTTGCAGAAGAAGCAAAATAACTTACCTTCAATTTCTGGCCATCTTTTTCCCGAATACCATCTGCCCCAGCTTTCCACCCTGCTTCATCAAGTAATTTCTTTGCTTTTTCTAAATTATATTCGTATTTATTGATCCCTTCTTCTGTATACGCCCAAGAGACTGGTGTAATTGGTACATTGACGAGTGCAGCATAACCTTGGAAATACGTATCAATTACTTTTTGGCGCTCTAATCCGTAAATAAACGCTTGGCGTACACGTTTATCTTTAAAGTAGGGCTTCTTATAATTCATTTTAATATAGCCGTAAGAACTTCCCATATACACATTAATATTAGCGAAACCTAGCTCTTTTAATTGCTCAATCGTTTCCGCATTTGTCGTGAAACCATCATAATCTACTTCTCCCGCTTGAAATTGTTGCAAATTCGTATCACCTTTTGTAATTTTATAAATAAAGTGCCCAATCTTCGGTTTACCTTCAAAATAATTTTCATTTGCTACAAAACGAACTTCTTGACCTGGAATATATTTATCAAGTTTATAAGTTCCTGCTCCCATCGGTTTTCCATATAACTCTTTTAAATACTCTAAATTCCCTTGCTTATATTCTTTACCGTAATAAGCTTTTGATATAACTTCTCCACCAATTAACGATAATGTTTGGGCATTTACCTTTTCAGTTGTAATCGTAATTGTTTTCGGATCGATTACTTGAATCCCCTCAATAGAGCTTGCTTTTCCTTCCTTATATGCTTGCCCACCCTTTATTGCTGTTTGACTTATGTCAGTTGCTCCGCTATATGCCTGGTCATGTAGTAACGTTAATGTAAATGCTACATCATCCGCTGTTAACGGCGAACCATCGCTAAACTTTAAATCATCTTTCAAATGGAACGTATATGTAAGTTGATCCTGAGAAATATCCCATTTCTTCGCTAGAATTGGGATTGGTTTTCCTTCCTTATCCAGCCCAACAAGAGGCGCAAAGATAGCTTGCGTTATATTACCATCCCACCCATTCTCCATAAAATGCGGAAGGAATATCCCGCCAGGGCTCGGCATTCCAATTACAAAAGTATCTTTTCTTTCTTTTGCCTTTGCTGGACTTTTTGCTTTGTCACTCGCTTTAATAAACTCATCTTTTACTTTCGGCATCTTTGTTGCTTCATTTGTACTTGTCTCTTCTTGAGCACATCCTGCTAATAAAACCGATGTACTAAGAAACGTAGCAAATAACCCTTTAAAGACCTTTCGCATAATTCTCACCCTTACTTTCCTGTTTTTTAATTAAGTGGTAACATAACGCGCTTCTGTAACTATCTTTATTTTACCTATAAAAATAGTATGAATTAATTTCAAGATTATTCCTTTTCACTATTTATGTCAATCCTTGCTAATTGTTTTCCCTCAAAAAAATAAAAAACACCTTCTATTACCTAATAGCCCAGCATAGAATAATAACAATTAACTACCAAGAAGGGGGCGGAAATATGGACAATCTATTCCAATATGTCCTGCACTATGTATTATTGACACTCATGATCGTCGGGGCGTTATTACTATTCCCTTTCTTCCCAAAGTTCGTCCTCTTTTTAGCTTTTTTTATTATGCTCGGGATCGCTATTATAATTTCAACGAGAGAAGATGCCACACAAAAAGAAAGCAGAGTTCAGCGCGTAAAGCTGTGAACTCTGCTTTCTTTTTTCAGTCATAACGTATTCTTGTTAAACCAATTACGAAAAATACTCCTGCAAATAAAATGAGTATACCAATATATCCTCCTATATCTGCTAATGTACCTCCCCTTACAATTAACTCCGTAAAGCCACGCATCGCCCAAGTTTGCGGAACAAAGTTTGCTGCCGTTTGCATCCATGCCGGTTCAATTTCAATCGGCCAATAAAGACCACCAATCATGCATGTTGAAATCACAACGATATTACCTAATGCAGACTGTTGTTCTGTTGTTTTTACGATACTTGCTAATAATAAGGCTAAACCAATGACAGCTAATAATAATACCGAAACAAGTGTAATAACCCCTAATAAATTTCCCCACTGCACATCAAATAATGAATGCGTTAATATCATTAGAACACCAAATTGAATCCATCCTATTAAAAAGAAAGAAAGGATATATCCAGTTAGTATTTGAACTTTCGAAACCGGCGCTCCTAATAAACGGGACCAAACACCGATTTGTCTAGCTTTCAAAATGGTTCCCGTTGCACTTAACATGACAATCATAACGAATAGAATTGAAAAACCAGCCGCTCGCCCTGTAACGTTATTTAACTTTTGTTCATCATGTAAAATTGATTCTTTTTGAATCGAACCCGGTTCTACTTTTGTATAGATTTCTTTATACATCGATTCCCACGAAGTGTTACTTTTCTTCTCAAAATCTCTTGCTGCACTAACTTCTATCTCCATCTTTTTTAATGCACTTGCTAATACTTGCTCTACAGAAGTTCCACCCGTAAAATCAGCACTGGCTTGAAATTGAATATTTTCTACTTTTCCATCTAGCATACTCTTTTGAAAGTCTTTCGGAATGATAACTATACCGGAAGATTTTTTGTTTTCAATCTTCTGTTTCCCTTCCTTATACGTTACCTTCTCTATAGAAATTAAGTCACTTTTCTTTATTTCCTCATAATAGTTGCTAGATAATATAGAACCATCTTCATCTACTAAGCTAATATTTACTTTCTCATTCCCAATTCCACCTAAAAGTCCGCCGAAAATGAGTGTGAAAATAATAGGCATTCCAAACATGAGTATATAACTTTGTGGCTTTATTAAAATTTGTTTTAATTCTAACCAACAAAGCGCCCAAACCTTCTTCATCATTTCCCCTCCTATCTCGTACGTAAACGTAATGTTCCAATCATAACGGAGATAATTCCTGCACTACATAAACTTAAAATAACAGGGAATAGCACATCCCAAGATGTTCCCGACATAATATTTAAGAAGCTCGTAAGCGCCCATTTATTCGGAGCAATATTCGCAACTGTTTGAAGTGTATCGGGAAATACGTAAATCGGTAACATTGATCCCCCTAATATAGCTAGTATTTGAATACCGATTCCTCCCATTAAATCTGCCGTTTTTTCCTCACGAATAAAAGCTGCAATTAACATGGATAAACCAGAAACACAAATTGCATAAGAAATCCCCAACACTACTATTTGAGACACGTCTTCGCCCCATTCCACATGGAACATAAAGTGTGTAGCAACTATAAATATTCCAAATTGTATACAGGCAAATAGTAATGTACCTAAAAACTTTCCGAATAAAATTGAAAATGAGCTCGTCGGTGTACTGAACAAACGCGCCAACGTTTCAGTTCGTTGCTCTGTTACAACTGACTTTGCACCTACTGTTATGTTATATAGTAAAAACATGACTAACATTGCTGCTGCATAATATTGCATCGCTGCAACTGTTCTTTTACCTATCGTTCCTTTTTGGATGTTATCCACACTTGCAGTTGCTATCGTCTGTAGACTTCCACTTACTTCTTTTGCAACTTGTGCTAGATCACCATGCTGAGATTTTGCTAATTCTGTTACAACACTTTTAGTAGATACTGCGACTGTTTGAACACGTTCTGAAAAAGAGCGGATCATTGATTCGGCAATTTTCGCTTGTATATCTTTTGATGGGTCTATAAGCACCTTTGGTTCTTTTAATTTTCCATCTTGTATTTGTTCGCTCCATTTATTTGGGATGACAATTCCTACATCAATTTTCTTTTCCTTTAACATATCTTCAAGCTCTTCCTGAGAATTAACTACCTTTACTTTCACATCATCTTTTATTTCTTTAGATTGCAATACATCTTTTTGAAAGACATCTGCAAACTCATCCGTTCCCTCTTGATAATAGCCAATTACTGTTTTCGGTAGTCCACCACTATCAAATACATTACTTAACGCTGAACCTAAAATCGCTGTTAATAAAAGCGGCATAATTAACATCATCATAAATCCGCGGCGATCAATTAAACGGATTTTTAAATCTTTCCATGCAATAATGAAACTTTTCATCTCGCACTAACCTCCTTAATCACGCAGTGAACGTCCTGTTAATTGTAAAAAGAGTGCCTCTAAATTCGGTTCTTGTACTTCCAGTTTTAAAATTTGAGCTTTGTTTTCAACAACTTCTGAAACAACTGTACCAATTGCCTCGCCACCATTTAGTCCAATGTCAATTGTGCTATTATCTTCGTCAAAAATAATCCGCTCAACAACAGGTAGTGCTTTCAACTTTTGTAGCAGTTCCGTACTATAGCGGTTTAATTGCAATTTCACCATAAATCCATCTGTCAGGCGATTACATAGCTCTCTTTTCGTTCCTAATGCAATTACCTTTCCGTGATCAACGATTGCAATCCGCTCACATAAATACTCAACTTCTTCCATGTAATGACTCGTATAAATGACTGTCATACCTTTTTCATTTAATTTTTTAACAGTCTCTAAAATATGATTTCTCGATTGTGGATCAATCCCGACTGTCGGTTCATCCATAATTAATAACTCCGGTTCGTGCATAAGTGCTGCACCAATATTAATACGCCTTTTCATTCCACCTGAAAATGTTTCAATTTTATCTTTTCCCCGATCCTGTAAACCGACGTAAGCTAACACTTCCTCTGCTCGCTCTTTTGCAACTTTTCCATTTAAGCCGTACATCTTTCCCCAAAAAATCAAATTTTCCTTTGCTGAAAGTGTCGGATACAGCGCAATGTCTTGCGGAACAATACCAATTTTCTTTTTCGCTTCTAATGGATACTCTTTTACAGATTTCCCACCAACTTTTATATCACCACTATCGTATGGAATTAATCCGCAAATCATTGATATTGTCGTTGATTTTCCTGCCCCATTTGGGCCAAGCAATCCAAATGTTTCACCTTTTTTCACTTCAAAAGAAACATTCTTTACGATTTCCTTCTTACCAAATGATTTCGTAATATGATCTATGACTAACATATTGATTCAGCCCCTTTGCATTCATCTACACTTTCATTGTAGAAAAATTTCTTCTTCTCTCCATCACCCTTAAGATAGAAATACAAAATAAAAAAGCAGCAAATTCTGCTGCTTTTTCACACTTATATATGCCAAAAGTCATGTGTACATCGTGACGCCATATCTTACTGCGTATATCGCTGCTTGCGTTCGATCTCTCAGTTCTAACTTGCTAATTAAATTGGAAACATGATTCTTAACAGTTCCCTCTGTAATAAATAGCTTTTCCGCAATCTCTTTATTATTTAACCCAAGCCCAATTTCTCTTAAAACATCTACTTCTCGCTCAGTTAATAGTTCTAATTGTTCTGGCGTGGTGTACTCTACTACTGTTTTTGTCTTTTTTAATTCCTTTACAATTTGCGCTGTTACATCTTGAGGAAGCACAGCTCCTCCGCCATGTACCGTTAAAATAGCTTGAACGATTGCATCTGTCTCCATGTCCTTCAATAAATACCCACTTGCTCCTTGCTCTAATGCTTCAAAAATAAGCTCACTATCACTAAAAGTCGTCAACATAAGAACCTTTATATGAGGGAACTGTTCTCTAACTAGACGTGTTCCTTCAACACCATTCATACGGGGCATCCGAATATCCATCAAAATAATTTCAGGATGTAACTCTTTCACTTTCTGTATCACTTCGTCTCCATCAGTAGCTGTTCCCACTACTTCAAGTTGCGAACGTAAATTTAACAACATCGCTAAACCATCACGAATGAGTGATTGATCATCAACAATCATAATGCGAATCATACCGTTCCCCCTATTATCCACGTTTTCTCCTGAAGCGGAAATTCAATCTGTAACCGGAAACCCTTTTCTATCTCACTCTCAAATTGAATAGTTCCACCATGTTCCTCTACACGTTCTTTCATATTAAGTAAACCAAATCCTGGACTTACTTCATTAACCCCAAAACCATTATCCAGAATACATAGTTTAACTTGTTTCATTGAACAGGTTAGACTCACTTCACATAAACTCGCTTTCCCATGACGTTTTGCATTCGTTAAAGACTCTTGCATAATCCGAAGCAATGTAGGTTGTAGTGACAACGGAATCACAACCGGATCCCCTTGTAATTGAAAAGATACTTGTACTTTCGTCGCTTTAGAATATCCATGTAACATTTCACGCATATCCTCTATTATGTTCCCTAGTTTACTTTCTTCTTTTACGGCATGTACAGAAGCTCTCACCTCTTGAAGTGATTTTCTAGCTAGCCCGTGACATGTATGTAAAACCTCTTCCGTAGCGTCCGATTTTTGTTTCCACAAAGCCTCTGCCAATTGTAATTGAACAAGTAAGGCAGTCATATTGTGACCAACTGTATCATGAATTTCTCGGGCAATATCATTCCGCTCCCGAACAGCAGTCAATTCTTCCACCTCTTTAGCATATAGCCGTAATTGTTCATGCGCTTCTTTTAAAGCTGTATGAGATAATGCTAATTCCTCATATTGCTCATCTACCATTTGCCGAGCTGCTGTAAGTTTTTTTATTAAATTTCCAGCTAAAGCACTAAAAACGATGAACATAAAATTAATTGCATTACTCTCAAGTTCTAAACTCCCTATATGTTGATACGTATGTAAGATATTCACAAACCAACAAAGAAAGAAAAAGATAATAAAAAAATACGTCATGCTTTTACGCCAATCATGAATAAATAATCCTACCGCATCAATCCCAAATATAATCAAATATAAACATGTCTCGGGAAATAAAAACCCTAATAACGCTGTGACAATACCATTTGCTAGCAAAGTATAAAATACGAGTTTTCTACTCCCTTTTACTTTTACAAGTAAAATATGATTCACAATATAAATAAAAAGTGCAATACCGACAAAAATTTGTAAATATGCTGTTTCACGTGAAACATGGTTTGCATAAACGAAACAAATCATGACGATTGTAGCGATCCGCGCGTATCCTAACATAAAATTCTCCTCACATTTTTAATAACCTAAAGTTCGTCTCGTTATCGCATCAACAAGAAAATTATACCAATTTCTTCTCTTTCCTTATAGAAAAAAGAACAAGCCCTCCCTCAAAATATGAGAAAACAACTTGCTCTTCCATTCTATTTTCTTTACCCCACAATATTCTCTAACTCATTATATAACTCCGCTCGCAAAAACTCTTTTTTCGTTTTTTCTTCATATAATTGTTCAAGCATTTCAACATCAACTACATTTTCCATTTTACATTCAAGTGCATATATATCTTCTTCTATATGCATTAACTCGTTTTCAACTTCCTCTAAATTCCTAGCCTTCTTCTTTTTTATAGGCATTACTTCTAACGCTTTATTCCCTTGCTGTTGCTGCTTCTGTTTTACTACTTGTTTCTCAATTCTTCCTTCCCACTTTTGACGAGCCCATGCATAGTTCCCTGCAAACTCAAATAATTTGTGCTCATCGATCCAATATGTCTTTTCAAACAATTTATTTAAGAAATAACGATCATGTGAAACAGCTAAAATCGTCCCGTTATATTGTTCAAGGGCTTCCTCTAAAACTTCCCTTGATTCAATATCAAGATGATTCGTCGGTTCATCTAAAATAAGAAAGTTAACATCTTGATACATAAGTTGCGCGAGTCTTAACCTCATTTTTTCTCCACCGCTAAGTTGCGTTACTTTCCTAAAAACAGCTGGACCATAAAATAAAAATCGCGCTAATATATGTCTCGCTTCTCCCTCTGTTACAGCTACACAATCTCTGAAAGCTTCCAATACATTGTTCTTCATATTCCCGTACGCATGTTGCGATAAATAACCGATTTTCACACTACTACCAATCCGAATTTCTCCAGCATCTTGCTTCATTTCTTCTAATAGTAATTTTAATAACGTAGTCTTTCCTGTACCATTACGTCCAACGATAGCTGCGCGCTCCTGAAAACGAATATGCAAATTTACTTTCTCGAATAAAGATCGTTCAGCAAATCCTTTACTCACTTCTTTCATTACAACAACATCTTTTCCGCTTCTCTCTTGCCCTTCAAACTGAAGTCCCATCTGTTTTCTATCCAAAATGGGTCTCTTTAGTTTCTCTATACGCTCTAATGCGCGTTCCATATTTCTCGCTCTCTTATGCAATCCTTCATTCGGCGGATTCGCCTGATTTGCCCATTCACGCAAGCGCTTAATTGCTTCTTTCATTTTCTTTATTTTCTTTTGCTGTTCTTGATACGCTTGAAATTCTTGAAGCAGCCTTTCTTCCTTTTCCTCAACAAACTGGGAATAGTTCGTATGATATACGTGAATTTCTCCATCTTCTAAATCAAAAATTTTCGTTACAACTTCATCAAGGAAATAGCGATCATGTGAAATGATCATAACTGTTCCTGTATATTCTTTTAGAAATTGCTCTAACCATTCCACTGCAAATAAATCTAGATGATTTGTTGGTTCATCTAATAAAAGTAAATCTGGTTTCTGCAATAGCATATACGCAAGGCTTACTTTTGTTTGTTCTCCACCACTTAACTCCATAAATGATCGGGGAAATAGTTCCGTCACCTGTAGACCATTTGCTACCTTCATAATATTCGCTTCTATTTCGTACCCACCGAGAAACGCGTACCTTTCTTGAATTACTCCGTACCTCTCCATCAATTTTTGTAAAGCAGATGCTTCCTGTTCTTCCGCCATATTCTTTTCTAAAGCATGCATTTCTCTTTCTAATTCCTTTTCTTCTTTAAAAGCGGAGCTCAATACATCATATACAGTCATATCCTCATCAAATTTTGGAATTTGCGCCACATGACCAATACGTGTACCTTTCTTCATATGAATGGCTCCTTCGTCCAAACTCTCCATTCCTGTTAGAAGCTGCAAGATAGTTGTCTTCCCGCTACCGTTACGACCAACTAAACCAATACGTTCACCATTCTTTATTTCAAGCGATATATTTTCAAATATGATGTTTCCACCGAAAGATTTCGTTATATTATTTACACTACAAATTGTCATTTTCCGTACTCCTTTCAATATAAAAAACCATGGGAAAGAAACATTCCCCATGGTTTTTGACATAGAAAAAGGAAGCCAAATAGCTCCCTTTTCACACGTTTATCAAAAATGGGTGAAGAGACTTCTATCGTTCAATAGCTACTATGCAATTGTTAAAAAAGGGCATACGTATCCCGTTAACAACTACATCATGAAAAATCGCACGACAAAAATAGATATAATCTAAAAATTTGGCACGCGCAGCTAAAGAACGTTTCATCTCATTCACCCCTTTCGTACGGAATTTAATACTACTTCTTTATTATACTTTCCCATTTCATGTTTGAATAGTCATTTTTCTGAAAATAATGAAGATAGACTAAACATTTCAATAAGTGACATCAAATCTTACAAAACTGTTATGTTCACGTAATGGAAAGCGATAGTACGAAAAGATGCCTCCCTATACAATAAAGTTATAAACAAGAGAGACAAAAACAAGGAGGAAAACAATCATGATGAAAGAAATCGTAAAAGCAATCTTTGAGGTATTAGTGAACGGACAAGCAGTTGTAAAAGAACTAAACGAACTATAAAAAGGAGTGAAGGAATATGATAAACATGGTGAAAATGATTTTACACGCTTTAGTCGACGCAAAAGCAGTTAGCCAAGAATTAAACCAACAATAAAAAGGGGTACATGAATATGAAGAAAGCCATTATTATGATCGCAAGTACGGCAATTGCCTTATACACAATAAAAAATAGAAAAAAGAAAAAAAATGCAAATGCTCTATATTATCCATACACACTATTGAAGAAAAAATAAAAGACAAGGTACCCTATTGTAATGAGGATATCTTGTCTTTTATTTTTCCCTATTCCCTTTAAAGGATTTCCTCCTCCTTTCCCCGAATGTATTAAGCGGGATTTTTACACATATTTTAAAGGGGCATATATACAAATGGATACTCAACAACTATATTTTTTAAACGATATCGGTAAACAAAAACCAGAAAGCATTCGGAACAGAAGCGCTGCATGTCCTTTTTGTGACAGAGAAAATTTAACGGATATTTTAGCAGCTGAGGGCTCTATTATTTGGCTGAAAAATAAATTTCCTACATTAAAAGATACCTTTCAAACAGTGCTAATCGAAACAGATAATTGTGAAGATCATATCGGAACATATACAGAAGAACATATGAGAAAACTAATTCGTTTCTCTATTCAACATTGGTTACACTTGCAGAAAAGTGAAGAATTTACATCTGTGATTTTATACAAAAATCACGGTCCATTTTCAGGTGGAAGTTTGCATCATGCACACATGCAAATTATCGGAATGAAGCATGTAGACTATCTCGAAAATATTGAAGAAGAAAATTTCCAAGGGGTAATTGTTCAAAAAAACGGACACATTGAGCTCAACATTTCAGCGCGCCCCATTATCGGTTTTACTGAATTTAACATAATCATTGAAGATATTGCATTTCTCGATGAAATGGCAAATTATATTCAGCAAACTGTACGTTACATACTGACAGATTTCCATAAAGGATGTAGTAGTTATAACTTATTCTTCTATCACCTAAATGGAAAAATCATTTGTAAAGTTGTTCCTAGGTTTGTCGTTTCACCATTGTATGTAGGGTATAAAATACCACAAGTTTCTACAAAACTAGAAGAGGTGAAAATACAACTAGCACAGTATTTCATGAAACAAGAAGACAAAATTATTCATAAAAAAACAGAGTAGGTGTCGAAAACCTACTCTTTTATTACGCCTTTATTCCGATAATATACATCTTCTAATCCAACGTTATACTTCATGTTGTTATCCGTCCACTCTGGCCCTAAATTTCCTGGCCAACCTGATGTATTCGCTACATATTTCAGTAATGCAAAATCAGTCAAACCTTTTTGCACCCCACGCTGATATCCCTTCATTAAATGCGGCATTGCTATTTGCGCATTTGTACGCGGATCTTTCAACTCTTCATCAGTTAAATTACCTGGTGCAAGCCCACCACCGCGGTGCAATTGAAACAATCCGAATGAAGTTCCGTTATCTCCAACACTTCTTGGATTTAACCTACTTTCATGTTCGGCAATTGTAAGAGGTATCCATTCTGGAAGGTTTACTTTCTTTGCTTCCTCTATAATAATTTGTTTCATCTGTTTTGCTTCCTCTGAATCAACATAGCTTGTCTCATTCATTAGCTTATCCATTCCTTCAGACTTCTCTTGGAAATATAAATACACTCCAAGAACAACTAAAAATCCTACAAAGAATTTCTTCACTACCTCTACCTCTTTCTCCGCTGAAATTTGTCCCCTTTCAGCCTTCCCTTTACAATTACCTACATTCTATCGTTCTCTTACTCTTCCATCATAGCAAATTACTATACATATTATCATCATGCTTTAGACCGATTTTGCGAAAAAATAATTGGTAAATACATGCAAAAATGTAACTTACATGGACTATAACTTTTTTCTTGTATATAATTGTAAATTGAATTCCATATAGACTAGGAGCATATATAAATGAAAAAAGTCCTACTACTCTTTTTTAGCATTTTACTACTCATTCCTATACACACATCTGCGCAAACATCATCCAAGCCAAAAGTACTTATTTTGTATAGTACAGAAAACAACAAAATTACAAACAATGTACAAATCCTTAATACTCAGTTAGGACACTTTACAAATGATATAACAGTAAAAAGTTTAAAAGAAATGAATGAAACTACTAACTCATCTTCTTATACACATATTGTTTATATCGGAGAGAAAAAAGAAGGTTTTTCTATTGCAGCAAAACAATTTCTAGAAAACTTCTCAGGTCCAGTATTAGTTTTAGGGCAAAATGTTGAACAATTATCTAATCGTTTTTCTTTCATTACCTCGGATGAAACTGATATACGAACTCATACTATAGAATATCCGACACACAAATTAAAAAATGAATTACAAGAAGAACGCTTAATGAAGAAAATTGAAGTAAAAGGAACAACTCTTGCTTACGCCTTGAGTGCCGATGGAACCCATCCGTTAATCGTTCACCAAGGAACATCATATTATGTCGCGACTCCAAACCTTTTTGATTGGATGTCTCATTACGTCGGTGAAATGCTATTTTCTTACTTCGAACAAAAGCCTATGACAAATAAAACTTCAGCTTATTTACGCCTTGAAGACGTTCACCCAGCTGTAGATGTAAAGCAATTAAAAGAAATTGCTGAATTACTAAACAAGAAAAAGCTTCCTTATATGATTACCGTTATCCCTGTCTACAAAGATCCAAACACAGGAAAAACAGTACATTTAAAGGATAACTCTGAATTAATTGATGTTTTACGCTTTATGCAAGATAACGGTGGCTCTATCGTCATGCATGGTTACACTCATCAATTTTATGATAGTGAAACTGGCGAAGGTTTTGAATTTTGGGATGTAAAAACTGATCAACCAATTCGTCAACCGAACCATGAAAAACCAAAAACAAAAGACGATTTCCAATCTACAGAGGACTATAATAAATACGTGGAAAACGGAAAAACCTTTGAAGAAAAGTATATTAAAGAGCATATTGAAAAAGGGATTACAGAGCTTGTAGAAGCTAAATTGTATCCAGTTGCCTTTGAAGCTCCGCACTATACAATGTCTCAAAAAGGATACGAGATACTTTCTCAATATTTCTCTACTTATGTAGGACAACTACAACTAAACGATACAACTTGGAAATCTATGCATTCACCAGCTTATACGAGTACACCATCGTTTTTACATGGGATGAAATTAATGCCTGAAACGGTTGGATTTATCGAAGAAGGCAAGCCACAAGATATTGCCAAAATGAAAGAACGTGCTTTATCTATCACTAAACTATCTGATGGAATTATCGGTGCATTTTATCATCCTTACTTAGGTGTTCAACCATTAAAAGAAGTATTAAAGGAACTAGAAAGTATTCCAAACGTAGCATGGATTGATTTACAAAAAGAAACGAATGAAGTAAAAATGAAAGATATTCATATTACTACTAATAAAGACGGCATTCACGTTGAAAAACCAACAAGTGCGAATGACATGATTGATTATATAAAACAATATGGGTTCTTCCTTATAATCGGGTTCATTATAATTGTCTTTCTTTTATTATTAAGACGTGCGAAAAAATTAGAGTCATAAAAAAACACCAAGCGAGATGCTTGGTGTTTTTTATGACTCACTAACTTTATAAAATCGTACCGTATTCGCATATATTTGCTCAGTAACTTTCTCTACTGATATTTTTTTTATTATACTAATTTCTTGTAATACATCTTTTATCATATAAGGATGTGTCAGCGTATCCTCTTGAAATTCCCATGGGCCATCTGTTTCTACCATCATATATTCAAGCGGATAATACGAAACGATTTTTCTAATTTTCTCCTTATGTAAAACATCCGGTGTGATAGAAATATAATAACCGTTCCTCATCATCCGTTTCATTGTCTCTTCACTTCCTTTAAACCAATGGAAGTGTGCACGTGAAACTTTATATTCTTCAAGAAAATCACATACAGTGTCAGCATCTTCATAAACCGCATGCAATACAATTGGTAAATCATGTTTACTAGCTAGTTCAACAAACTTTTTTAACACCGCTATGTATGGATCGATAGCAATATTTTCATCTTCTTTCCTTAAATAATACGGGAGTCCCACTTCACCAATCGCAACAATGTCCTCTACATGAGCTTCAATTAATTTAAATATGCGCTCACATTCTTCTCTATGAATCAGTTGTTCCGGATGAAAACCTATTGCTGGATGTACAAAAGGATATCGCTTTGCTAAAGATAAAGTGTCTTTACATGATTGATAATTCATAGATACTGCAATAAGCCCCTTTACCTCTTTACTATTTTCCACATCTTTAAGTAATCTACTTTTCTCTTCACCTTTATATTGGTCAACATGTATATGACTATCAATCCATTTCATCTTTATTCCCCCATAAAAAAACAAGAAAGGATCTCCCTTCTTGTTTTATCATCTATATTATTTAACAATTAAATTTGTTATTATATCAAATAATCCAATACATACTACGGCAACAGTAAAGTAGCTACAGTAATCTTTAATTGGAAACTTCACTACTTCTTCTTTACGCATCCCAGTTTTCTCCCTTCTTACTATATCCCTAATTATTTTTATCTATTTGTATCTATTATGCAAAAAATATGACAAATTTACTATCGAATTAACTTACATGAACCTTACAATGTTGTAAGGTTCAAAAAAGAGCCTCATCTAAATACAGATGAGGGCTATTAAAAAGTAGTTGGTTTTTCATTCTTCATTAACATTACAAACAGAAAGTAATACAGTGAGACTTTCTAATTACACTATATGAAATTCACTAGCTTTTAACCATCGAATTACATTACAGAAGACTTACATGTTTGTAAGCTATGTGTAATGTAATTCGATAGTTTCCCTTACCTATATTTCGTACAATAAAGTTAGAAAGTAAGCCAAATAAGAAGAACACTCACATAACCAAATTACATTGCTAGTAGCCTACTCTTCTTATACCTTTCACTCATGCTACTACAATGTACCCCCTTCCCCTTTATATAATAAAAAGAGCCTTAGTCCATATGGACTAAGGCTCTTTCTTGCACCCCAAAATACCCTTACCTAGTATTTTTATTTTCGACAAAAAATAGGAGGGGGTATAATTCGCTATCTCATCGTTAAAAGTTTACTCTTTGCGTTAATAGGAATATTTACAGCTTCAATTTCTTCAATTGCCTCACCGTAGCGTCCTTTTGCGTACACCTTTAATGCTTCATCTTTCTTTAACATATGCTTAACAGTCTTCTTTATTTTTTGCTCTCTTCCACGTTCGTCAAATGCAATAAATTCATATTCATACCACTCATCACCAATATGCTGACCAATTGTATTCACAACCGTATAATATTCTTTCGTCTTATAAAGTGGATTATATTTATCGATAACTGGTCCAAGTTTCGTAGGCAGTAACATTACTACTATCACTATCATCGCTATTATAGTAGTGATCATTTTTTTCTTCATAATAAACATTCCTCCTCTGCAGGATATATATACATCCATTTTAAAAAGAAGGAATAAAATCTACTATTGAATCTCCTTACATTACACTTACATTTTTGTAAGAATTAAAAAAGGCGAACGAATTTACTCGTTCACCTTTTAGCTCGCTTTAAAGCCACCACCAAGTACATCTCGTACATCGTGAATAACAACGAAAGCATCTTCATCTACTCGGCTAATAACTTGCTTTAACTTAACAAGCTCTTGTTTATTAATAACAATATATAACACTTCTTTATTTTTACCAGTATATCCGCCGCGTCCTTCTAATACAGTGACACCACGTGTCATGTTTTTCGTAATAGTTTCACGTATTAAATCCGGTTGATTTGAAATGATTGTAACAGCTATTTTTGTATCCATTCCTTCTACAATGAAATCAATCACTTTCGCTCCGATGAATACTGCAACAAGTGTGTACATTGCTTTTTCTTGCCCTATTATAAATACAGAACCAGCAATTACCACAATATCAATAATAAGCACGCCTTTACCAACGCTCCACCCTAAATATTGATTGGCTAACTGCGCTAAAATTGCCGATCCTCCTGATGTACCTCCAGCTTTGAACATACAGCCTAATCCGACACCGACAAATAAGCCAGCGAATAGAGCCGCTAATAACGTATCACTATTTACATGATACTCAATATGTTCCGTAACATATAAAAACAAGGATGTTTCTACAATCCCTAAAATTGTATAAACCATCGTTTTCTTATCAAAAAATTTATAACCAACAGCTAGTAAAATTGCATTTATAGCAAAATTCACAATCCCCGGCGACCAATCAAATAAATAGTACGTAACAACCGTTACACCAATAATTCCACCCTCTGATAAACGGTTTGGAATTGCAAAGTAATTAATACCAATTGCGAATAATAATGAACCAATTGTAATTAGTGTTATTTCCTTTATACGTTGATTAACCATAGTTCATACCTCCCCCCATTTGACATTGTATCACTATCTCCTAGAGGTTTAGAAGTTGTTTTTATTTCGCATTTTTCCTCACAAAGACCAAGATATTATGTTTAAACAAAGGGGTGATTAATTATTCATATTCGCTCTAACTGTACGGACAAATCGCTCCACATTACCTTTCTGAATATACTTAGCTGTTACCGTTTCCTGATTACAAGTAAACACTAATTGCGGATGAAAATTTATGTCATCTATATGCAAATACGAATACGCTTCAAATGTTGATGGATAGTACGGAAATTCTCCATAAAAGAGGAGACGTCTAGTAGTAGCAACGAAAATCCCATGCCGATATGATAAGGTAAAATCATCTTTCTCAAATATCCCTATCACAAATGCTAAAATTTGTTCATCATCTTCTACATATTTTTTCATACTTAATAAAAGTTCATTCATACATATCCCTCCAAATTCTATTCATTGCTTTAACACTTGAAAAGAATCCATGGATTATTGCAGACCGGTGTAACTCTTTTATAAAGTATGAAACGCATTTCCTGTCAAAGACATTTCAAAAAATAATCCGTTATGTGATTATACACATAACGGATTATCACTAAACTGTAGAACGTTCCACAAGTTTATATGGAATTTCCATCTTTTCTTGTTTAGAACCCTCATCACTTACTTGCCTGTAAAACATTTCAAAAGCCGTCTTACCTATTACCTTTAAATTTTGGTCAATGGTTGTCAGTTGTAAAACTTGAGAAATCGGTTGATTATCAAAACCAATAATCGCTAAATCCTCCGGAACTTTAATACCTAATTTTTCAACTTCTGTCATGATCCCAATAGCGACCTCATCTCCTGCCACTATTAACGCTTCAGGAGGATTCTCCATCTCCTTAAATTGATGTGCAACTCTTACACCATCTTCTAATGTAAAGCATTCTGTGAAAATCCGATCTTCCATCACTTCTTCATCTATTAATTGTAGCTGTTGTTTATACGCATCAAAACGTTTCTTACTACTTGGTCCTAACTTTCTTCCCGTACAATATCCAATCTTCTTATAACCTTTTTCAATAAGGTAACTCATCCCTAATTGAAAGGCATTAAAATGATCTGTATATACACTCGATATACTTTCAATATCATTATCCTCACAAGCAATAACCGCCCCATACGCTGCATAAGGCTCTATAATTTCCCATTCATTAGCACGAGAACAAATGATCAGACCATCTAGTTGCTTTGTTTTCAACATATGTAAACTTTTCATTTCTTCTTTTTTATTGTAATTCGTTTGACAAAGAAGCACTCGATAATTGTGAGCTAACGCAACTTCCATCATTCCACCCACCATCGCATCAAAACACGGATGATTAATATAAGGTAAAATCACACCAACAATATTCGTCTTCCCTTTTGATAAATGAACAGCATTTGCATTTTGTGAGTAATTCAATTTCTCAACTATTTCTAAAACAACTTTCCTTTTTTCTTCACTTACATATGGATGATCATTTAATACCCTCGAAACAGTCGTAACTGAAACCCCAGCCATCTTTGCAATATCTTTAATATTAGCCATACACTCACCTCTACTTTTAACTTAATAAATCACATGAACATATGTCAAATCTTCTCATCATGACACCTTCATTCGTTTTTCTTACAAAAGTGTAATTTTCCTGTAAGCTAATTCGATAGTGACTCTCCGCTATATTTCATACAATTAAGTTAGAAACAGGGCAACAACCATTCGAAAAGGAGCGGATCTAATATGATGAACAAAATGAAATCAAACAATTTCTTAAATACAATGGGCATGGTATTATCTGCTCTTATCGATGCAAAAGCTGTTGCTTCTACATTAAACAAGTAAGGAGAATACATTTTATGAACAACATCACTTTTAACAAATTAGATTTTTTAGGACTTGCTAGCGGCTCGGTTCTTCTTACTGCTTTCATTTACGCTGCTACGCTTGTATAACTTTGTGTCCCCTTTCCCCTTTATCCCGCTTTAACGGGCAGTAAGACTCCCACCTCAGAATTCGACGAATGCGAGGAAGTTAGGCGGGAGATCAACTGCCTGTAAAAGCCCGATTGGTGAAGGCTAATAATTAGTGGGGATGACCCCCCCACTGATTAAAGTTTCACTTTATATAAATAGTAATAGAAAAGACGACCGTCTATGCCCGGTCGTCTTTTCTTACTTTTGATTTGATTGAAGAGCTTCCTTTAGTTCTTCAAACTTTTCATTTAATTGATCTGTCATCATTTTCATAGCCGTTTTTCGATCTATTTGTTCTTCAGCATCAATTTGAATTGGGTCTCCAAAAACTAATTGTGCTTTTTTTCCTTTTATCAATTCTTTTACACTTGATGGACCAACATAAGCTGCCGGTATTAATGGAACGTTAGAACGCATTGCAATCGTAACAGCCCCAGCTTTTAATGAAACATCTTCTGATGATCTCGTTCCACTCGGGAAAATACCTACTACTTTTCCCTCTTTTAATAAACGCGATGGAATTTTCAATGTGCTTGGCCCCGGATTCGCACGGTCTACAGGGAATGCATTTACATTTTTAAAAAACCAATTTTTAAATTTCCCTTCAAACAATTCTTTTTTTGCCATGTAATGAATTTGGGTTGGATACATTCCTGTCGCTAACATTAAAACATCCATAAAACTTGTATGTGTACACGCAACAACGTAAGGGCCATTTTCCGGTAATTTTTCTCTCCCTTGCACTTCTACCTTCCCAGCCATTTTAAATATATATTTCAACGAAAATGTAATTGGTTTATACATTTGTTTCGTTCCTTTCTGAATATCCGAAGTATAATCATTTTCTTACAACGATTATAACACTAAGTTTTAGGAGTTGGTAATAAAAATAAGTATTTATTGTTAAATTTCAATTCTTACAAAAGTGTAATTTTCTTGTAAGCTAATTCGATAGTTACTTCTTGTAATATTTCATACAATTAAGTCAGAAAGAAACAACAACCATTTGAAAAGGAGCGGATCTATATGATGAACAAAATGAAATCAAACAATTTCTTAAATACAATGGGCATGGTATTTTCCGCTCTTATCGATGCAAAAGCTGTTGCTTCTACATTAAACAAGTAAGGAGAATGTATTATGAATAACATCACTTTTAACAAATTAGATTTTTTAGGACTAGCTAGCGGCTCAATTCTTCTTACTGCTTTCATTTACGCCGCAACGCTTGTATAACTTTGTGTCCCCTTTCCCCTTTATATAGAAAAAGACGACCGTCTATGCCCGGTCGTCTTTTTAATTTTTCTTTCCTTCAATTCTTTTAAAAGCTGTATCAGTTCAGCTTGTTGTTTTATATTCTTACGACCATTTCGATTAATCGCTGCAAGCTCGCAGGCAACTCCAGCAGCAAAGAAAAACAATAAACTTTCTAACATATAAAATCCTCCAGTTGCCTATTAAACAGCTTGGCGCAATTGCTTTTCTTGTAAAACTTGTTTATTTATATTTTCTTCTTTTCTCTGACAAACATTATTACGAATAAGTGCTGCAATAACAAATAATGTTCCTACAATATCAAACGTTGTTATTTTATACCCTTGCATCATCATAATAACTAAAGTAGTAATTGGCACAAAGTTAATAAATAAAATACCATTAATTGATGATAAGATTTTCACACCGTAGTTCCAAGCAAGTAGTGCTACGATACCTGGTAATGTCATCATAAATAACAAATCATATTTCACAATAGAAATCGTTCCCATGCTTGGAACTGATACATATCCAAGTGACGTAATGATTACAGTTATAATTCCTGTGACAGTTGTACCAAATACACATGTCAGCGTAGAATAACGTAATGTTGACCAATCGCTACATGTTTGACCACCCATCGTATAAATAACCCAGCCTACAACACCAACAAATATAAATGCTAGTGAAAACATGTTATCTTTCAATGTTAAAAAGAAACTCATGTCACCTTTCGTAATAACAAACACAGCTCCTACAAAAGCAATACACATGCTCGTTATCATATACTTTTTCGGTTTTATATGTTTATATCCCCATAGAATACAAATGGAAATCATCGGCATAAGCGCCTCCATAATAGAAGCTACCATTACACCTGATTTTCCCATTAACATTTGCCCTAGAAAAATTAATACATTGTATACGGTAAACGCCATCGTTCCAAAAAAGACGAGTAACTTTCCTCTTCCTTCTAAACGAAATGCTTTCTGTCCTTCTTTCATTAACAATACTACCATCAGCACTATTGCTACGGCTCCATAGCGAATAAGTGAAAAATAAAATGGATCTATGTATTCTAGTGCATGATCAGCAACAGGAAACATTGCTCCCCATGACATACTTGCAATTAAACATGCAAACGCACCTATTATCATTTGACTTCTTCTCACCGCAATCCCCCACTTCTTTCTATTTGCACAAAGAGAATTGTAAAAGAAAAAATATATCACGTAAAATGATTCAAAATGATGTTAACTATCATTTATAATGATAGTTAACATCAAGGAGGAGCATAAAATGGAATTACGAGACTTACAAATCTTCCAAAGCGTTGCCGACCGTGGTAGTGTAAGCGGCGCAGCAAAGGAATTAAATTACGTACAATCAAATGTAACTGCACGTATTAAACAACTGGAAAACGAGCTAAAAACACCGCTCTTTTACCGTCATAAACGAGGCATGACTTTAACAGCTGAAGGTAGAAAAATGCTCGTTTATGTTCATAAAATTTTGCAAGATGTTGAAGAGCTAAAACAAGTGTTTTTAGATAGCGAAACACCATCTGGTATATTAAAAATTGGTACAGTCGAAACAGTAAGCACATTGCCTACCATTTTGTCTTCTTACTATAAGAGCTATCCAAATGTCGATCTATCATTACAAGCTGGTCTAACAGAAGAACTTATTAGAGAAGTAATCGATCACCAATTAGATGGTGCATTTATATCAGGTCCTATTAAACATCCATTAATCGAACAATACGATGTTAGTACCGAAAAATTAATGCTTGTTACACAAAATAAAGCTTTTCATATAGAAGAATTCACTACGACGCCCCTACTCGTTTTTAATCAAGGGTGTGGATACCGCTCCAAGCTAGAACGTTGGCTTAAAGATGAAGGTTTGCTTCCAAAAAGAATTATGGAATTTAATATATTAGAAACAATACTAAACAGTGTCGCACTCGGCCTTGGGATTACACTCGTACCGCAGTCCGCCGTCCAGCATCTTTCCAAGGCAGGTAAAGTACATTGCCATGCAATCCCTGAAAAATATGGTAGCATTTCCACAGTTTTCATACGCCGTAAAGATAGTTATATGACAAATTCAATGCGTAGCTTTTTAAAAACAATTGAAGGGCATCATCATATCAACATGCTTTAAAGGACATTCTTACAAAAGTGTAAGTCTCCCGTAAGCTAATTCGATAGTTGTAGGCGATCATATTTCCTATAATTAAGACATAAAGCAGGGCAACAACAATTCGAAAAGGAGCGGATACGCATGATGAACAAAATGAAATCAAATAAATTTTTAAATACAATGGGCATGGTGCTATCCGCACTTGTCGATGCAAAAGCAGTTGCAACTACATTAAACAAATAAGGAGAGATTATTATGAACATCATTACATTTAACAAATCAGACTTTATCGGACTCGCAAGTGGAGCGACTCTTCTTACAGCTTTCATTTACACACTTGCTCAAAGTCTTATTTAACACTTTGTTTCCCCAAATCCCTTTATATATAGAAAAAGCTGCTCGTCTTATAGACAAGCAGCTTTTTCTATATAACAGTTAAAATTTTTGATTTAAATTATTACTAATTACATTATCAGGATTAGAACGAGCGTATCCCCCACCCATTTCAACAGCCCTATCTACTTGTGCATTCCCATCACCATCTCGCCAATATCCTTCTACATATGTCCCATCCTGCCTCATGTAACCATCAACATGATGAGGTTTAACGAAATGTAACGGTTGCATTTGAAATTGATTTGCATGCTGTAACGGATCTGCATATTGAAAAATATCGATTGAATCCGATGCAGGATTATCATGCACACTAAAGAACCCTGTATCTATTTGGTGTGATAACACACTGTGTGTCCCATCAATTGCGTCATTAGAATGTGAAAACTGTTTATCAAATGCATCTGATATATTTAAATCATGATTGTGAGAAAAGTCGTTCATTTCTTTCCACCTCTTTTATAAAATAATTATATTGTGCCACTATTGCTTTCTGTATTTTTTCAACTTTCTCTTGCTCATTGAACTTATTGTGATAAACTGATTTTTTCTGTTTTATTTCTTCCTCTAGTAAATGACGTCCCGCATCTACTTTATCTTGAAATACACACATTGTGTGTCTCTTAATTTCTAAAATTCCTTCAGAGACATATTGCGCAATATGCTTCATAAAATCTTCCATAACTTGTGAAACAACATGATCGACTTCCACTAATAACTTCGGCTTAATCTCATCTAATTGTTTCTGAATCATTTTCTTTTGTATATACGGTAATCCTGCTAAACCAATAATCGGAATGAATATTGGTCCTCCAAGTACCATCGCTATCGTACTAGCCCCTCCTACAATTGCTCCTGAAGCAATCAACGGATTCATTTTATTAGGGGCATGCATTTCTACATCAACATCGTATGTTAAACGATCTGCAACCTGTTTTCGCATTAGAATTTTCATATCAAATATTTGACTTAACCCTTTTGAAAGCTCTATTTCAAGTTTTCTTAATAATTCTTGTATATACCCTGAATACTGATCAATCCATCGTTTTAATCTATTTTTTATAATTAGTGGTATTTGAGTTTCGATGAAATTTCCCATGTCGTGTCCGTTATATAATTGGATACGGTCTTTTACTTCATCCCTTATGCTTTCACCTAAAAAATCAACTGATTTATAGATGATAAGCTGTATTTCATTTTCACGTGCTTGCACATACTCATTAATTTTCTGTTCCCTCGACAATCTCTCCGTATCCCATTGATTCAATGAATCATAGGATTTCTCTAACTCTTCAAGAGACTGCGTATTAACAGATGATAGAACTTGAATTTCTTCTAATGCATCATACAAAATATGTGTAACTCGATTATAATAGCGCATTAATTTCTCTTCGCTGCAAGAACCATTTTGAATTATATCCCATATATTCTTCTCTACGTCCCCTAGACCAGAATACTCCCAAAGTTCCTCGTCTTTCGTTTGCTTTGCCTCCAGTCCTTCTCGAGCTGAAATTGGAAATACCCTCGGACACTCAATTTCAGTCACACGTTGAATACGATTTGAAATAAATTCACTAAGTTCTTCTACTTCTTCCTCATCGACACGATCAGCAAAGTTTGCCACAAATATAAGGCGATCTAACCCTTTTCCTAGTAAACTATTATTAATAAATTGTTCCTCTGTTCTCTTTAATGGCGCTGTCATATCTAGCATGAACAATACTACGTCTGCACGCGGAATAAATTCATATGTAATATTTGAACGATGTTTATTTAAATCATTAACACCTGGTGTATCAACAAGAACTACTTTATTCTTCAAAAGTGGCGCTGGCATACATAATTTTAAATAGTTTACTTCATCTGGGTTAAAATCTGCTGTCGCTACATATTTTTGCAATGTTTCAGCTTGCAAGCCACTTCTTTCTACCGTTCCATCACTTTTATGCACCTCAAAACTTCTTTCACTTCCCCATACTAAAGCATGGATAGCCGCCGTCGTAGGTGTTACATCTACAGGCAACAATGATTCTCCTAACAATGCATTTACAAAAGTAGATTTTCCATTCTTGAACTCACCAACGACAACAACTGTGTATAAATCTTCTTTTAAATCCAAGAGCACTTCATCAAATTTACGAATTTGAGGGCTTTGAGGTAATATGTCACAAACTTGATTTCGCAGTACTTGAATTTTATTAAATAAATCTGTTTTTCTTTCTTCGTAATTCATTATTTCACACCCACTTTATCCGAAATAATTTTATCCATTTCTTGAATTACACGCTCTACTTGTTGCTCTTGGCGATTTAATACTTGCAATCTTTCTTCTGCTACATACTGTTCCATTTGACGGTTTTGTAGCAATGTTTCCATTTTCATATTTAATATATTTACTTGTTCCTGCACTTTTTGATTATACAGATCCATAACAACCTTAATTTTCCCGCGCCATCCTTCTTTAAATCTATTCAATTTCGTTGGGATGTTCTTATCAAATCTCTCATCTATCCCTTTCATTAACTGTTCGTATTCTTGATCTCTCCCACTGAAAAAGTGAAATATAGATTGTATTCCCTTTCCAATTACTCCAGTAAACAAAGTTAGTCCCTTTAAAACTCCAGAATACCAGCGGCCTCGAGGGATTTGTTCCCATATACTACCTACAATGTCATCTACTATATCAATAGGGGCATAATTGCTATACTTTTCATCTGATTTAACAGGTATAATATTATGCTCTATCTCACCCTGCACTAAATGTTCTAACTGCCCTTGGATTGATTGGATATGCTTTTCTACCTTTTGACTGGCAGTTGTTAATATTTCCTTCAACGTCTTCTCTTGTATTTTTTTCATTTTCTCATGTAAAGCCCTCTCTAATGGAGCAACTTTGGTTTCTACATTTGTTACCACTTCTTCTGTAGACATCCTCTTATATAAAGAATCCGCTGTCTCCTTTGCTTGTGTTGCAATCTCATTCAACCCTTTGCCATACTCTCCTTGGATTACTTTCTCTTTCTTCTTCAAAGTTATTTCAATATAATTAGCTGCTTCTTTTCCGATTCGCTTTAGCTCGCTAATTTGTTCACGTAACTTTTCTAATTTCTTATCTAAATCTTTAATATCATTATTTAAACTTTTTTTATCGAATGTAATTTGCTCTTGTAGTGTTTTATTTGCCAATCGTTTTGCTGTTTGAATTGGTTTTTGTAGTTTAATCATCCCACGTTCATATTGTAAGAAATGTGCCAATTCCTGCTCCAATTGAGGTATTCCAGTCTCTTCAATATCCATAATTGGACCACGCATACGTATAGTTTCTCCGTTTTGTTTTCGTCGATATGCCAAAGCATGCTTTGCTGAAACAAAAAAGATTCTAGGATTTTCTACTACCTTACTTAATTTCTCTTGCGCATAAGAGTATACTTTTTTAATTCCCTCTTCATCTAGAGCATCCTTAAAATTAATGACAAAGAAAACTTTCTGAATATCTTGTGATAAAATACGATCACGTAAAAAGCTCATCTCAGATTCAGATAAGATTTTCACACCAGATAATAGTAATATAGCTGCATCAGATGTTGGAATAAATGTATTTGTAATTTCCTCACGTGCTTCATCTAAGTCGTTTGTTCCTGGCGTGTCAATAATTTCTACTCCATCCGAGCAAAATGAAAGTGGATAGCCAACTTCAGCATAAGCAACTTCTGAGATCTTCTTTAACGCTTCTTCATATTCTTTTTCTGATTGCTCATCCCCTACAATTGGTTCTCTAGGTGCAACAATTTTTTTAAATTCTTCTTCCGAAATCGCACGGGATTTTTCCTTTTCATCACGATAATGCAATGTAATATTTGGATGTTCTTTGTACGTAATTTTATTTAAAATAGTTGTAGTTGGCTTTACTGAGGATGGAAGTATGCGCTTTCCAAGAAAACTATTAATAAATGTCGACTTTCCTCGCGAGAATTCACCTACTACTACAATAACAAACTCTTCATTCATTACATTTTGAATTAATTTTTCTATAGTGTTCACGTAATCTACTTGCTTACGCTCCACAAATATATTCCGCAAATTTTGAAGTTGTTCCAATGTATCTAATTTCTTTTCTTTAAATTGTGATAATGAAAATGACATATAGTTCTCCTTCACCTAATATTAAAATTTATCTCTTTACTAACAAGTGAATCTATGTGATCAATGGAATAAAAATACCATTGATCACAGTTTCACCCTACTTATCAATTTTTATGATTTGGTAATGTTCGTACCCGTTTTCCTTCAGAGTATAATAGAATGTCATTTTTTTATGGTCATCTCTTCCATCTGGATAATGGAATGTATATTCCTCTTGTACCTCTACCTTATATTGCTGTCCCCCTATTTTTTGAATGTTTTTAATGACCGGAGGATACGTTCTTTGCTGTATACGCTTCTCTTCCATCGTTTTGAAATACTTCTGTACATCTTGATATTCACTACCACTTGGATCGTAGAAAGATGCAATTCGACTAAAATTATATTGATTAAATGCTGTTTCAAACTCACGGTAGAATCGATTCATAAATTGCTGAATATTTTGCTCTTCTTTCACCACACCAACCGTTTGCGACTTACCTTGTTCAAGGGTTTTCTTATCTAATTGAATAGTGGATATATCATATACCTTCCATTCATCACCACTATAATTTCGCTTCATAACATACGTAGTTTTCACTTTCAAATACTCTTTTTTGCCGTTTTCATATGTAGTGATAATTTCATTCGCTGCAATAACTTGATACATGTTATCCGCTTCTAATGTTGCATCCTCTATATAAAACGATTTTGAATCAAGAGAAAAACGTTCTGTTCTAGCATTATTTACATCCCTTTTTACATCCTCGTAAGCTTTACCGCTCATATCTATATACGGGGATACAATTGAAAAGTTCTTCTCTTTTATTGCTCTCTGGTACGCGCGATTATAGTCCTGAACCTGATTTGAAACTGTTATAACTTCTGTATTTTGAGATTCTCGATTTACTTCTACACTTTCTTCTTCTACTTCTTTTTGTCTCTTTGAATCACTTATATAACTTGGTTCCTCCTCTTCTACGTTTTGATTCATAGAATCCCCAGATTGCTTAGTCGCTGCTAATATTGCAGTCAATCCAAAGACAAAAACTGCGACCATTATTAACGTCCGACATGCATTGAGAAATTGTCTTTCCTCTTTCAAATTAATAGATAAATCTATTTCCTGCAGACTCCCTAAACTTTTACTCCCTTTTGCAGTGGTAACCTGATGCCTATATTCTTTCTGATATAAAGAATACATTGGTAACATATTATTTAGGGTTCTCTGTGCCTCTATATATCTCTCGTATTCAAAATTCCCTCCTTCACGCTCCAATAATATAAATGCTGCACTCAATTGTTTCGCTTCTTCATATAAGTCTTTATGAAAAATGTATTCCCGCTTTAATAAATCTGTATCTGATAAAATTCTGACTATACTTTCCTTTTTCAGCTGTAAGGTATTTAATTTTGAAACACTACTATAATCTATTTTTTCAAAGTGCGACTTTACAGCATTATATTCTTTTTTATACAATTCCCATTCTTTCTTTGCGTAATTGTTCACCGCTGTTTCTAACTTATTAAGGAAAGATTTAATATTATGAAGTATATGTTCCCCTACTTGTTGAAATAAATTTTTGTATTCCTTAAACGTTTGGGCTTCATTATTAAAATTAACTATATTTCTATTTAACTCATCCTGCCTCTTTAAAAATCCTTTGAGATTTTCCAAACGTCCCCAAAAAGGAGTCTTACCAAATATATTTGATTTCCCATATTCCTTATAATCATCTAACAACTGATTTCTTTCGTTGCTTAATCCCACTTTCAACTGTTTTAATTCTTCTTCTTCACCTATATTATTAATCAGGTAAAATAATTCTTTACCTACATTTATTTTTTCTTCATTAAACCTATTAAACTTATTTACCTCTTCAACGAGATTCAGTTCTGAAATAAGTTCCGATTGTTGATTTAATAGAGCACTAATTTTTTGTGAACTCTCCACTATCTCCCCAACAGAATATTTTTTATTATTAAGTATATTAATAGTATGAGCAAAATCTTTTACTTTATTTAGGGACTGTATCCCATTATCATATTTCCTATCTAGGTTAGGAATCATTTCAAAAATTAATTGATTTATCTTCCCTTGCGATTCTACAAAGTCTAGTTTTTGCTTTTCATTTTCTATACAATGTTGTATTTCTTTTAAAGTATTGGCTAGCCCTACATAAGCCTTCTTCTCCTTCAAATAAGGATCAAATTGTAAATTGTCCAACCAATTCTCTAATTCCCTCCAATTGCTCCAATTCATCTGCTCAGCATCATTTTCCACTTTCCCTTTTAATGCGTTACGAGCTGAAACTCCTATTAAATTTTGAAGCATCGGTAACCGTCTCTTTGTATCCATAATAAAGTCTTCTAATGGTTCCTCTTCATCATCATGATGATCAATTTGATTAATAATCCCTGTCGTTTGTAGTCCGTAGTCTTTTAATTTATTTATTTGATTAATCTCTGTAGAAGATCCAACATTTAAATATGAGAATAACCAAATTGCTAAATCAGCCCGTCGCATAAACATCTCTGTAGCTTCTGTATGTAATAAATTTGACGAGTTTAATCCAGGAGTATCAACTAACGTAACCTGTTTTAGAATCTCACTTGGCAGTGTTATCTCCAAAAAGTTTAGACTCTTACGGATAAATGCACCATTTTCTTCCCCTTCAGATGAAATAGTAGCTAATTTCTCAATACTATATGTTTTACAATCTCCATTTTTAAAATACGCAGTTATTCCTCTAACTTCTCCGTATTTTAAAACTGTTACAATTGCTGTTGCTGGTGTTATCTCCGAAGTTAAAATCTCCTCACCTAATAAAGCATTAATAAAGGTGGATTTTCCCGCATTAAACTCCCCAGCAATCATAATGATAGGATTACTATTTATGTCGCTTTTTAATTCTCTAATTTGTCGAAGGTTTTTCTGAAATGTCTTGTCATCTACTAATTCATTTTCTATTTGATCTAATTCATCATTTAGTTTTGACAACCATTGTGGTAACTCACTTCCCATTACTTATCCCCTTTTAACATTTATTTTTCCAAATTATTCTTACCAATCTATTATAAACAAGAATCAACTTATGTAGTAATGTTACTAACAATTTTTTCTAAATCCACCACTGATTTTTGTAATCATACAAAAGCATGATCCTTCTGTAAGCTGCCTCAATAGCTGCAATTAATATTTATTATCCTCGGACTCGCAAGTGGAGCGACTCTTCTTACAGCTTTCATTTACACACTTGCTCAAAGTCTTATTTAACACTTTGTTTCCCCAAATCCCTTTATATATAGAAAAAGCTGCTCGTCTTATAGACAAGCAGCTTTTTAGTTTGTTTCATATATAATTTGGCCTGTTTTCGTAATATCATATCCGCCAATCGCTTTTAATTCATTATGAAATTCTTCTGATTGCAGAATTTCTTTCATAACTTCGATAAGCTCCTCATTTTCTTTATTCTTTAAAATCACTAAATCATACTGCTCTTTCATTATTGGAATAAAGTCTACATTTACAATTTGCGAAACCTTTTCTGACCCTATCCCAACATCAGCTTTTCCATTCGCAACTTGCGAAGCAACACCAAGATGATTTGATTCTTCCCAGTCATATCCACTAATATGTTCTTTATTTAACTTTTGAATTCGTAATTGTTCATCCACTAGCACCCTAATACCAGAACCTTTTTCTCGATTTACAAACTTTATAGAGGACCCGGATATATCAGCCCATGTATTTATTTTCTTGGGATTTCCTTTTTGGACATAAAAACCCACATTTCTTGCCAATAAATTAATCATAATACATGGTTGTCCAACTAAAATACGTTTTACATAAGGAACATTATATATACCCGTTTCACCATCAAATAAGTGTAAACTAACCACACTTCCTTCTCCTTGGTACATCTTCACTAAACTCGTTAAACTACCTTGATACGCTCTTAATATATTAGAATTTGGCAATCGATTTTCTATATGCTTTGCCAACATATCTAACGTTAGTTCTTGACCGCTAATGATGCATGTACTCGAAATACTATTTTCAGCCTTCTTTATAGGAGTAACTTGCACCTTTCCCGTTTTCATTTGCTTTATATATTGCTCTAAATCCGTTGCATCAATGCGCATTTGTCTACCAACCCTATAAGAAGGAAGTTCTTCCTTTTTAATTAAGTCGTATACAGTTAATTTTGATACTTTTAATCGCTTTGCTACTTCTTCCGTTGTGTAGGAATGATGATCCATAGACGATTCCTCACTTTCTTCCTTCATTGTAACAAAGAAAAGAATATTTCTCCTATTTTTTAAAAACAACTCAATCGTTCAAATTATATTCGATTATAACTAGTTATATTTAGTTATATTTAGTTATATTTAGTTATAATTGAATATGTCAAAACGAAAGGGGATTTTTTTATGAACAAATTCACATTACGATCCATCGGGGCACTTATACTTTCTTTCCTTCTTATATTTAGTGCTGCTTGTACAAGTGAGGAAAAGAACGAAAAGTCAGCTGCTAAAGAGGGACAAACAGTCGAACTGACTATATCAGCTGCTGCTAGCTTACAAGATGCATTAAAAGAAATTGAAAAACAATATAAAGAGAAAGAGCCTAATATTAAACTTTCTTTTAACTTCGGTGCTTCTGGTGCACTTCAACAACAAATTGAGCAAGGTGCACCTGCTGATTTATTCTTCTCTGCAGCAGAGGATAAATTCCAAACTCTTGTTAAAAAAGGATTCATTAACGAAAAAGAAGGGAAAAATCTTCTTGGAAATGAACTAGTTCTAGTCGTTCCAAAGGATAGTTCTCTTACAAAATTTCAAGATTTAAAAGATGAAAAAATAAAGAAAATTGCACTTGGTACACCTGAATCTGTACCTGCAGGAAAATATGCAAAAGCTTCTCTCACACATGAAAATCTTTGGAATGACGTTCAAAATAAAATCGTATTTACAAAAGATGTTCGCCAAGTGTTAACATATGTAGAAACAGGTAATGTTGATGCCGGTATTGTATATAAAACAGACGCTCTCGTTTCAGACAAGGTGAAAATCGCAGAGGCAGCACCGGCTAATTCTCATGAGCCAATCCACTATCCTTTGGGTGTTATAAAGGAATCTAAGCATAAGAAAGAGGCGACTTCATTCTATGAGTATTTGCAATCAAAAGATGCACAATCTATCTTTAAGAAATATGGATTTACAATCCTGCCATAATTGCTATGAGCTTTGATACAGTTTTGTCACCTGTCTTTCTATCTTTGCGAGTAGCTGCGTGCGCCACCATTATCGTTACGATTCTGGGAACGATTATTGGACGAGCATTAGCGCGCTCCTCGTGGCGTTATAAAGTACTACTAGAAACTATTTTCTTATTACCAATGGTGCTTCCACCAACTGTTATCGGCTTTTTTCTAATTATCATTTTCGGAAATAACAGTCCCATTGGAAAGTGGATTGAATCATTATTTCAGCAGTCCATTATGTTTACATCTACTGCTGCTATCATTGCTTCTACAGTCGTTGCATTTCCGCTCATGTATCAATCAGCAAAAACAGGATTTTCTATCGCAAATATACAAATTGAAGATGGTGCACGCGACCTTGGTGCAAGTGAGTATCAAGTTTTTCTACACGTTACACTACCGCTTGCATTTCCCGCGCTACTTAGCGGTATGATTTTAAGCTTTGTTCGCGCGCTCGGTGAATTTGGTGCTACTTTAATGTTTGCAGGAAATATACCTGGAAAAACACAAACGATTCCAACGGCGATTTATATGGCTATTGATGCAAGTAATATGCAACTCGCTTGGACTCTTGTCATCATAACGATTAGCATGTCATTATTATTTTTATTATGTATTCAAATCATTAACAAGCGAATTACCACTTCCTAAAGCAGTTTTCGACAAAAGCTGCTTTTTTTATTTCCCGAAAAATAAAATGCCTTAACTAATGACTGAATTTTATTTCTTATTTAAATATACATTTTATTTGAATTCACTTTCTAAAATAGGCAATTTCCTGTTATTATATGGAGGTGTTTCAAAAAATGAAGAAATGAAAACGCATTTATATCGTAAGTTCTTCATCCTGTTTTAGCGATCGGTAATCTTCTACTCTATTAGTGGGGCATTACCGATCGTTAGAACGATATGTAATTATATTGGTATAGAAAACCGAAGGGAGTCTTGTAATGGACATTTTATTAGCGCTTCTTCCTGCAATCGCATGGGGAAACATCTTATTAGTAAGCGTAAAAATGGGCGGTGGTGCATACAGCCAAACGGTAGGTATGACAATCGGTGCTCTATTCTTCGCAACAATTATGTATGTATTTACTCAACCAGCTTTAACAATGACAGTCTTGATTGTTGGTTTTATTTCAGGTTTATTCTGGGCTTTAGGACAAGTAAACCAATTAAAAACAGTTGAAAAACTAGGTGTTTCAACTACTGTAACTATTTCTACTGGTATGCAGCTTGTTGCAACTTCTATCTTTGGAGTTATTGCTTTCCGTGAGTGGACTACTACTACGACGATTGTTCTGGGAACGATTGCAATCCTATTAATCGTAGTCGGTGTTGTATTCACATCACTAGATGATAAAGAAAATGCTCAGCCACCAGGACAATTGAAAAAGGGACTTCTTACTTTAATTGTTTCTACTTTTGGCTATCTTGTATACGTAATTATTATTCGTTGGTATAACATTGATGGTTGGTCTGCTATTTTACCACAGGCGGTTGGTATGTTTGTTGGTGCTGTTGTACTGACATCTAAACATAAACCATTTAACAAATACGCAATTCGTAATGCTCTATCTGGTTTACTATGGGGAACAGGAAACTTATTCTTACTTCTTTCACTACCACGTGTCGGAGTAGCAACAAGCTTCCCATTATCTCAAACTGGAATCGTTATCTCAACATTCGGTGCGATTGTCTTCTTAGGCGAAAAGAAAACAAAACGTCAATTGATCTTTATTGCACTAGGTAGTGTTTTAATTATCGGCGGCGCTGTATTGCTTGGTATGACGAAAGCATAAGCTTATAATTTATCAATCCCTGAAGCATAAATGCTTCAGGGATTTTTGATTATAACTATTTTTCAAATATAATAATCTTCATAGTCCTTTTTATATAGCCTTCCTTCCCTCCAATTGTATTCTCTCCACTACAAGCCGTTTCTTTTTACAAAATTCTCTTAAAAATGGTATCGTTTTTTATAACATATTCTCATCAGAAAGGAATAAAGGATATGCCTAATAAACATCGAATTTTATTTATTGGTGCCGGTCGTATGGCAGAAGCTATATTTGCTGGACTACTTACAACAAGTAAAGAATACATCGAAGAAATTATAGTTTCCAATCGAAGTAACATAGAAAAACTAACGCAACTACAAAGTCAATATGGTCTATCGATTACAACGGATTGGAAGCAGCACATTAAATCTGTAGATACAATTGTTTTAGCAATGCCGCCTGTTGCACATGAACAGCTATTAGCGGATCTATCTCCTCTTCTAACTGATCAATTTGTCGTGACAGTTGCTGCCGGAATCGGACCATCTTATCTAGAAGAAAGACTTCCTCAAGGGACACCTGTCGCCTGGATTATGCCAAATACAGCTGCTGAAATTGGCAAGTCTATCTCTTTATACACGACGGGAAATTCCGTAGAGGAACGACATCATGAAACGTTACAACTTCTTTTAAGAGGTATCGGTACCTCACAGTTTTGTACCGAAGAGGAAGTTCACCAACTTACCGCAGTTACTGGTAGTGCACCTGCTTTTCTCTATCACTTTGCTGAAGGTTTAATTGAGGCAACGAAAAGCTATGGAATTGATGAGGAAACAGCAAAACATCTTGTCATTCAAATGATCGCTGGCTCTGCCGCTATGCTCCAGCAAAATCAGGATCCAGCTATGTTACGTGAACAAGTAACAACACCAGGAGGTTCAACGGCTGAAGGTTTAAAAGTTCTATATGAAAATAATTTTTCAGAAGTCATTCAACAAGCAATTGAAGCGACCAATAAAAAAGCTAGGGGGAATTAATATGACTTTAACAAGTTTAAACGACTACACAACATTACATAACGGCGTAAAAATGCCTTGGTTCGGTTTAGGTGTTTTTAAAGTAGAAGACGGATCAGAAGTAATTGATTCTGTAAAAGCAGCTATTAAAAATGGATACCGTAGTATCGATACAGCTGCCATATATAAAAATGAAGAAGGCGTTGGACAAGCAATCCGCGAATCAGGTATTCCACGTGAAGAATTATTTATCACATCAAAAGTATGGAATAGTGATCAAGGTTACGAGTCAACATTACAAGCATTTGAAACTACATTAGAAAAATTAGGTCTAGAATATTTAGATTTATATTTAGTACATTGGCCCGTAAAAGGAAAATACACTGAATCATGGAAAGCTTTAGAGCAACTTTATAAAGATGGTCGTGTGCGTGCTATTGGCGTGAGTAATTTCCATATTCACCATTTGCAAGACGTATTTGAAATTGCTGAAATTAAGCCTATGGTTAACCAAGTGGAATACCATCCACGTTTAGCACAAGAAGAATTGCACACTTTCTGTAAAGAGCATGGTATTCAGCTTGAAGCTTGGTCACCATTAATGCAAGGACAACTACTAGATCACCCAACATTACAAGAAATTGCTACAAAATATAATAAATCGACTGCACAAGTGATTCTACGCTGGGATCTACAAAATGAAGTTGTAACGATTCCTAAATCAATTAAAGAACACCGCATCATTGAAAATGCGAACATCTTTGATTTTGAATTAAGCTCGGATGATATGAAAGCAATTCAAGCTTTAAATGAAAATCACCGCGTTGGTCCAGATCCGGATAACTTTAACTTCTAATAATCGAAAAGTAAATTAATAGAACAGATTCCCTGATATCAGGGAATCTGTTTCTTAATATATTATTTCAAGAAATTAATACTCTTTTTTTATTATTGACATATAGTTCTTTCCAGTGTTAATATTCTAAATAATCAAAGAAACGAAATATTTAACCATCAAAATGTAATGTCTACAAAGTTGAAACATATAACGTCAGATTATAGCTCAACATGTATATACATATAGAACACCTGATTACCTATATACACATATTTATAATAGGTTTTCTCTTCTGTAGCTACACTTCAAGATATGGACATTATGGCGTTACGAACAACACATTTAGGGAGGAAAGAACAATGAAGAAAAAAGTTGTACCTGTTGTTGCATCTGTTTTAGGGGCAAGTCTACTACTAACTGCTTGTGGGGGAAATAAAGATAATGCAAGCGGAGTGAAAGCGAACGATAAAGCACCTGATAAACAGGCAATTAACTTATCATTCGCTTCAGAAATTCCAACAATGGATGTTGCAAAGGCAACGGATGGGGAATCCATGAACGTAATGCGAAATGTTTTTGAAGGCTTATATGCAATAGGAGAAGATAATAAACCGATTCCTGGTGTTGCTGAGTCGGTTGACGTTAGTCCCGATAAAACAAAATATACATTCCACCTGCGTGATTCAAAATGGTCAAATGGTACTCCTGTAACAGCAAAAGACTTTGTCTTCGCTTGGCAACGTGCCGTAAACCCTGATACAGCAGCTGAATATGCATTCTTATTCTTCGATATACAGAATGCAAAACAAATAAACCAAAAACAATTACCAGTTGATCAATTAGGCATCAAAGCTCTTGATGACAAAACTTTAGAAGTACAACTAGATCGCCCTGTTCCCTACTTCTTAAGCTTAACGACATTTTCAACATTCTTACCAATTAATGAAGACTATTTAAAATCTCAAGGTGACAAATACGGTTTAGAAACAAATCATTTAATTTACAATGGTGCTTTCACATTAGATAACTGGAAACACGAACAAAGCTTCCAATTGAAGAAGAACCCTAACTATTGGGATGCTAAAACTGTAAAATTAGAAGAAATCAACTTCAATGTCGTTAAAGATAAGTCTACAGAAGTTAACTTATATGATTCAGGACAAATTGACCGTGTTGCTTTAACTGCGGAGTTTGTTGATAAATATAAGGGCGATCCAAACTTCAAGGAACGCGCTGAAGTCGGCATTCAATTCTTACGACTAAATCAGAAAAATGCAGTATTAAAAAATCAACATGCACGCCTTGCTATTAACGGAGCAATGAATAAAAAAGCGTACGTAGAAACAATTTTAAATAACGGTGCTATTCCAGCTGAAGGAATGGTTCCTGCGAAATTCGCAAAAAGTCCAGACGGTAATGACTTCCGTAAAGAGAATGGAAATCTAGTCAAAGATGATGTGAAAACAGCGAAAGAAAACTGGAAAAAAGCGAAGCAAGAACTTGGTACTGACAAAGTAACAATTGAACTATTAACAAGTGATAATGCTTTAGCTAAAAAGACTGGTGAATATTTAAAAGGTGAATTAGAAAAAAATCTAGATGGATTAACAGTGAATTTAAAACCACAACCACGTAAACAACAGTTGAAACTACTATTAAGTGGTGATTATGAAATCGGAATTGATGGCTGGGGCCCTGACTTCGCTGACCCAATTACATTCTTAGACTTATTTACAACAGATAGTGCTTATAACTTCGATAAATACTCTAATAAAGAGTACGATGAGCTAATTCATAAAGTGAAAACTGATTTAGCTGGCGATGAAAAAGCTCGCTTTGAAGCAATGAAGCAAGCTGAAAAAATCTTATTACAAGATGGTGCTGTCGCTCCTTTATACCAACAAGGTCGTTCTTACTTACAACGTTCTTTCATTAAAGGACTTGTAACAACTGACTTCGGCGGTGAGTTTAACTACAAGTGGACAGAAGTTGCAAAATAATAAAATAAAAAAAGAGTCACT
>NZ_ALBR01000008.1:0-37710 GCF_002081505.1 Bacillus sp. CDB3
TTTTTATTTTATACTTCTCTAACTATAGAACCTCTTCCCTTTGCCATTCCTTTTATACCTATAGTGATTCCTGCTACCAATTGTGTAACTAATATAATAACTAATAATGAAATAATATTCTTCTCCAAACTAACTCCGCCAAATATTATTGTATAATAACCATTCGCTGTATATATTGCGGGAAATAATTCGCCGATTGTTTGAAATGCCTGTATACATACAAATTATTTTCAATTTAATTAATACATAAGCATGTGTCCCCCTTAAGTAAATAATTTATTTGGTTTATACATAATTACATGAAATTAGGAAAAACTTGTATAGAACAAATTTACATAAGGAGGAATTTATAATGAGAATTTTACTATCAATTTTATTAGCTCTTATGCTAGTACCTGCATTAACAGGATGTAAAGCTCCTGCAAAAGAAGATGCAACTTCTAATAAAAAGACAACTGAAGAAGCAAAAAATGCGGCTCCTGCAGATTTAAAACTAAACTTTAATGAATTTGATTTAAAAGCAGACTATCAAGATACGAAGAAAGACTACGAAGCTGATTATAAAAATGTAGCCGCGGATAAGAAAATGGAAGCAAAAATTGAAGACCATAAAACAGATGTAAAGCTCACAGGCGACGAGGCTATTACAAAATTAAGCCCTCTTCTACAAGAATTAAAATTTGATAAAAACACACCAGATCAAGAAGTAATTGATCAAGTAGTAAATGTATTCAAGCTTGATAAAGACTATCAAAAATTCGCTTTAGAAGTTGTCTTCTCTGATGGAACGAAAAAAGAATATAAAAGAGAAATAAAATAAAGAAGTAGGCAGATGCCTACTTCTTTATTTTTTAATTTTTACGTATCTTAGTTCTGGACTAGAACCGATAATGAATTGGACGCCAGATACTGATGGTTTTTGTAAATATGAAGCACTTGGGAAAATAATTGGGATTAATGGTGTTTCATCAAACATAATGTCTTCTGCTTTATGCAGTATATCAAAACGTTTATTTTCATCTTGTTCTGTTTTTGCTTGATTAATTAAATTATCAAATTCTTTATTGTACCATTTCGCATAGTTACTTGGACCATCACCTGCATATAATTCTAAACGGGCACTAGGGTCTAAGTTAGAACCTCCCCATCCCATATAAGCTAATTGGAAATCACTTTGCTTGTATGTGTCGATGTAACTCTTCCACTCTTTATTTTCTAATTTAATATCTACACCAAGGTTTTTCTTAAACATTTCTTGCATTGCTTCTGCAACTTTTTTATGTTGTGTATCTGTAGTGAATTTTAATGTTACTTCAGGTAATGTAGACCATCCTTGCTCTTTCATACCTTCTTCTAATAGTTTTTTCGCTTCCGCTGGATCAAATTTTACATAATCGCCTTTTTCTTTACGGAAATCACGACCACCTTGTGTTTTTGCCCCTTCTGGAACGAATGCATATGCTGCTTGTGCATTATTTTTATACAATTTTTCAACGATAAATTTACGATCAACTGCTAATGAAAATGCTTTACGTACTTTCGCATTTGTAAATGGCTCTTTTTCTACGTTAAAGGAATAAATATAAGATGAAAATCCTGCAACACGTTTATATTCTTTATTTCCTTTTTCTTTCTCAATCATCTCTTGTGGTAAACCACTTAGTAAATCTAATTCTTTTGATTTAAATAATTGATACGCTGTTTTAGAGTCTGGAATAATACGAAATTCAATTTCTTTTAATGTTACCTTTTTATCATAGTATTCTTTATTTTTTTGTACTGTAATTGCTTGGTTATGCTTCCATTCTTTTAACGTGAATGGTCCGTTCGTAATTAACTCTTTTGGATCTGTTTTTAATTTATTATTATCATCAATTGATTTTTTAGATAATGGAATAAATAATGAACTTGCTAGTTTTTGTTTGAAAGAAGCAACCGGATATTCAAGTGTTACTTTTAATGTTTGAGGATTAACCACTTGAATCCCAACTTGTCCCTCTTCACCTTTTCCAGTATTATATGCCTCTGCACCTTTAATAAAATACATTTCTGTCGCATTCATAGAACCCGTTTTTGGATTTAATAATCGCTTCCATGCAAACTCAAAATCATTTGCTGTAATAGGAGAACCATCTGACCATTTAATATCTTTCTTTAAATGAATTGTATATTCAGTCCCATCAGCATTTACTTCTTCTTTATCCGCTAACTCATTATGGATTTTCCCATTGTTATCCTCAGTATATAGACTTGAAAATAAATTCCCAATTACATATCTCGAAGTAGTATCTGTCGCAATAGCGGAATCAAGTGTATACGGATCACTACCAATATTCGTTACTAGTCGATCCCCTTCTCCCTTACCAGCACTCGCCTTTTGCGTCTCTTTCTTACCGCACGCAACAGAAGTTATTGCTAAAACAGTCATAATGACAAACAGTAAAAACTTCTTCATCCTACATTCTCCTTTAACTTGAAATTTTTGGTGTAGATGCTAATAATGTTTTTGTATAAGAATGTTGTGGATTACGGAATACTTCGTCCGTATTTCCAAATTCAACAAGTTCTCCTTTGTATAAGACAGCCACTTTTTCACATAAATAGTGAACCATCGGTAAATCATGCGCGATAAATAAATATGTATAGCCTTGTTCCTTTTGAATTTTTTGCAGTAAATGTACAATTTGAATTTGCAATGAAACATCTAATGCTGAAATTGGTTCATCAAGGATTAATACTTCTGGCTCGCATAATAGCGCTCTTGCAATAGCAATACGTTGACGTTGTCCTCCGCTAAATTCGTGTGGATAGCGATCAATATATCGTCTATCTAATCCAACACGCTCTAGTGCATCACCTGCGACTTTACCTTTCAGTCCTTTATCACCTAAACCGAACGAAATATACCCTTCTGTTACACTATCGCGTACTTTCCAGCGCGGATTTAATGCAGCTGTAGAATCTTGAAAAATGAACTGTACTTTCTGCAAGAACTCCCGCTTATGAGCTGACTTCAGCTTGTGAACAACTTGACCGTTATAATCAATTTCACCAGACGTTGGACGCTCGATCCCAGCTATGAGCTTACCAAGTGTCGTCTTTCCAGAACCACTTTCTCCAATAATGCCAAGCGTTGTTCCTTTTGGGATAGAAAGTGATATATCTTTTAACGCTGCGATTTCTTTATTTTTACTTCCATACGTTTTCGTTACTTGCTTTACAGTAATTAAATCTGTCGTCATGAGGCATTCACCTTCTCTTTTGATTTCGCTTTATTGTGCTCTAGAATGTGTTGCCAACAATGTGAACTATGCTCCCCAGAATATGTCGTTCTCTCTGGGAAACGATGAATACATTCTTTTATCGCTACTGGGCAACGATTTACAAAAGGACAGCCAAAGCTATTTAATGTTTCAATGGAAGGTGTCGTTCCTTCTATAGCACGTAATACTTTTTCGGAATCATCCATATTCGGAATTGCTTGTAATAAGCTTTTCGTATATGGATGTTTAGGAGAACCTATTACCTCCTGTATCGTTCCTTTTTCAACAACACGTCCCCCGTACATCACAACTACTCGATCAGCTACTTCACGTACAAGTGCTAAGTCATGTGTAATGAGTAAAATGCTCGTATTTTGTTTTTCTTTTCGCTCTTTTAATAGCCCCATAATTTGTTTCTGAATCGTTACATCTAACGCTGTTGTCGGCTCATCTGCAATTACAAGTTTCGGATGGCAAGCAAACGCAATGGCCAAACAAATACGTTGCCTCATACCACCACTTAATTGATACGGGTATTGTTCAAAGCGTTTCTCTGCTTCATGTATGCCTAAATCATTTAGTAAGTTAATTGCAATTTCTTTTGCTTCTTTCTTCGATTTCTTTTCATGCTGCACAATTACTTCTGTAATTTGCCTTCCGACCTTCATCGTCGGATTTAAAGATGAAAGCGGATCTTGAAAGATAAAAGAAATATCTTTCCCACGAATTTGATTCCATTCTGATTCCTGTAAATTAGTTAATTCCTTTGATTGGAAAGATACATTTCCATCATCAATATGAATTGATTCTTGATTTAAGCCGATAATGGATTGTGCTGTAACACTTTTTCCTGAACCACTTTCTCCGACAAGTGCAATGATTTCACCTTCGTTAATAGAAAAGGAAACATGCTTCACAATTGCTTGCTTACTATTCTCTTTTTCAACGGCCAACGTTACGTTTTCTAAAGATAAGATTTGCGCCATGTTTTTTCTCCTTTCGATTACGTTTTACGATTTTCGGATCAATCGCATCTTGTAAACCATCACCAATTGCATTAAATGCGAACATGATGAGTGCAATCATGATTGCCGGGAAGAATAGTTGCCACCATTCTCCGCTTAGTAACGTCCCAAGTGCATCGTTCGTCATCGTGCCCCAGCTTGCCGCTGGTGATTGTACTCCAAGTCCGATAAAGCTTAAAAATGATTCTGAGAAAATAGCTGCTGGAATGGTAAATGATAAATTTACGATAATAATCCCTGTTAAGTTTGGAATTAAATGCCCATATATAATTTTCATATGAGGTGTACCTAATCGCTCTGCTGCGATAACAAATTCTCTTTGTTTTAAAGACAAGACTTGCGCTCTAATGAGACGTGCCATGCCAATCCATCCCGTTAACGCAAGGGCAATTATAATTGTAAAAAGTCCTGGTTTCATAACGATTAATAGTAAAATAACAATTAATAAGTATGGGATACCGTATAACACTTCAATTCCTCTTATAATCCACTCATCAATTAACGTTCCAAGACAATTACGCCCTCTCACATATCCACTAAACCCTCCGATAAGTACACCGAGCCCTATATCAAGAGCTGCTGCTACCAATCCAACTGTTAGTGAAATTTTCCCACCAGCCCAAGTACGCGCCCAAATATCTCTCCCTAAATCGTCCGTTCCGAACCAATGCTCGCTACTAGGCGGTAAATTAGTTGCTTCTTTTACTTGTTCACTTGCAGTAAATGACGTTAAACTTTCGCCAATAAGCGAGAAAATAATAATTAGTAATAACGTCACAGCCCCTAAAACTGCTATAGGGTTTGATATAAACTTGCGAAACACTTCCTTTTTTCGGCTAATTGTTTGCTGATCTTTATTTATCGTTAATTCTTTTTTCTCTTCATTCGTTAATAACTGGTCATTAATTTCATAAGCCCCCATTTAAATATTCCCCTCCTTACGTAATAGAACGAATACGCGGATCAACAATACGATGAATGATATCTGTAATAAAGATACACATAATTAATAGCGCACTATAGAAAATGGTTGTTCCCATAATTACCGGATAATCTCGGTTAAAAATACTATCTACAAAATATTTTCCTAGACCAGGAATTGAAAAGATTTTTTCAATAACGAAAGTTCCTGTTAAAAGTCCAGCCATTAATGGGCCAACAAATGTAAGTACCGGAACAATTGCATTTCTAAGAGCATGTCTTATAATGATTTTCTTAATTGGTATACCTTTCGCTCTCGCTAGCTTAATATAATCACTCTGCAACACTTCAATCATATTAGAGCGAACAAATCTTGTAATAACCGCGATTGGCCCGAGCGCTAATGCGAAGGAAGGTAATACAGTATGCTCGAAGGTTCCCCAAGACGCCACTGGTAGTAATTCAAATTGGATGGCGAATACTTGTATAAATAGTGGCGCTAAAATAAAACTAGGAATAGAAATACCGAGAATCGCAAGCAAACTCACACTATAATCAATCACTTTCCCATGATATAGCGCGGCAAATGTACCTGCGGCAATCCCGACTAACAATGAAATAACAAGTGCTTGTAGACCAATAATTGCTGACGGTCCAAAACCGGTTGTTATAATTTCCGATACACCTTGACCTGTCGATTGAACAGATTCACCAAAATCAAAATGAACTACCCCATCCAAATAAGCAACATATTGATTCCATAACGGTTCATCAAGGTGATACTTTGCTCTCATGTTTTGTATCACTTCTTCAGGAAAGATTTTCGCATCTGATGAAAATGGATCCCCTGGAATAATATGCATAATTAAAAATGTTACTGTCGTAATAACCCATAGTGTAAATACCATAACCGATAGTTTTTTAATAACATACACTTCAATAACCCCCTAAACACATGAATTTACTTTGTTTTGTTAGCGTATTTTTCCCATTACTTCCTTTTCTCTTCCTAGAATACAAAAAGCCTTGATCTTAAAAAAATAAGATCAAGGCTTAATAAACAAGGGCCCATCACTTATCTTTCAAGACTTGCTTGCTGGAATTAGCACGGTGTTCATCTTTCAGAACCCGCTGCTGAGGTGTCATAGGGCCAGTCCCTCTACCTCTCTGGATAAGTAAATTGCTATATTATTATTTGGTTCAAATTGTATATTTTGAATTATAATTCTGAAAAAAAGAAAAGTCAATCAAATTGGATATATTTAGAAAAATCAGTTTTTAATAGTGTTATTTCTTAAAATCACTATTTTAACTTATAATAAAATTAATTACTTTAAAGGAGTTATACGATGGATCCCTTACTTCTAGCCAGCATAGGATTGCCATTAACAATCGTCATACTCGTCATCATCGGCTTCTACAAACTCTTCATTAAGAAAAAACGTATCACTTCTTTTTATACTCCATTCGATAATATCACTGGACAAACAATTTCAGAATTTCACGAAGAACAGAAAGTATTAGTATCCGAGGATGAAGATGGAGATGGTAAGAAGAAAAAATAACCTTGCGCATGCGCAAGGTTATTTTTGGGCCTCTGTTTGAAAACGTTTATAGTATGTCGATGCTGTTGCAAAATTAATTTCTATATCACGAATCAACGAGGAGTCTTCTTCTTCCGCTAACTTCTGCAATTTTTTCATTGATTGTTCTGATTCATTTAAGAAACCAACATATAATTCATGTTCCTGTTCTTTCGACTTCGGAACACGAATTTCTTTACGCATATGATCAATATCTTCTAACATACCCGTTGTTACCTGTTTCACGTCTTCCTTATATTTAGCATTAGTTATTTCCTTACCGCCCTTTTCTTTTGCCACTTCAAATAACTGTAACGCTTTATTAATTTCTTTGTTCATTTTCGCATCATACTTTTCATGTACCTCTTGATACACTTTCATATCTTCTGTCTGTTCAGTAGATTGCTCCACCTTTTCTTTCGGTTCTTTCGCTTCTTTATTCCCATTACATCCTGCTAGAAGGAGCATACCTCCCATTACAGCAATACCCAAAACCTTCTTCATCTTTAATTCTCCTTTTATCTACAGCTACTTCTAATTATAGTTTCTTTTATCTCCACTTGTTTTATTATACCGAGAACATCCTAAATTTTGTACTTAAGATGATTCCTTAATATATATACCCACATTTTTGTCACAGTATCGTCACTTTATGCAAGTAACTTTTGCATGAGTTATTTCAAAGAAATGAAAAAAAGAGCTGATTCAAAGAAATGTTTGAATCAGCTCTTTTTTGTTAAGCCTCTAAATTTTGTTTTGTTGCAGTTCAAACTGCTTTTCACTTCTTTTTGCCATGAATAAATAACATAACACAGCACCAATTTCACAAAGAGCTATAACAACACCCATAGGAAGTGCGGTATTGCTTCCACCAATACCTACTAGCGGCGCTACAAGTGCTCCTGAGATGAACTGTAATAATCCTAGTAAAGCTGATGCTGTTCCTGCAGCCTGTTTTTGATTCCTCATCGCTAATGAGAAGCCAGTTGTTGATACAACCCCAACACTTGATACAACAAGGAATAGCGAGCATAAAACACCGATTAACCCTATTCCAAGTGCGATTGTAAGTAGTAACGATAGGCCGCCAACAGCCGCAATAATAATACCGGAAACAAATAAAGTCTTCTCATTAACTTTCCCCGCTAATCGGCCAGTAACTTGGCTAGCAATAATAATACCGATACCGTTAATTGCAAAGAACAAACTAAACTGTTGTGGTGATGCCCCGTATATATTTTGCAACACGAACGGTGAACCAGAAATATAAGCAAACATTGCAGCTGTTACTAATCCTTGCGACAATGCATACCCCATAAATAAACGATCTTTCAAAAGCTTTCCGTATGTTGCAAGCGTTCCTGATAATCCACCCGTCTCTCTTTCTTCAGGGGGTAATGTTTCACGTAATACGAAAGTAGCTGATATTAACATGAATACACTAATTGCTCCAAGAACGATAAAAACGCCGCGCCATGATGTGAACTGTAATAATTGTCCCCCGATAATCGGTGCCAAAATAGGCGCTGCTCCGTTTACTAACATAAGCAGTGAGAAAAACTTTGTCATTTCAGAACCAGAATACATATCACGTACCATTGCACGTGATATAACGATACCAGCAGACCCTGAGGCCCCTTGTAAGAAACGTAAAAACACTAAACTCCAAATAGATGGCGCAACAGCACAAAGTAAAGAAGAAGCAACATAAATAATAAGAGCGATAATAAGAGGTTTGCGTCTTCCGTAAATGTCACTAATTGAACCAACAAATAACTGTCCTACTGAAAGTCCGAGTAAACAAGCTGTCAATGTAAGCTGTGCGAGGGATGCCCCCGTTTGTAAATCATCTGTTAACTTTGGTAAAGATGGCAAATACATATCAATAGATAATGGCCCGATTGCCGTAAGTGTCCCTAATACAAGAATCATCCATAACCTGTTTGTCTTTACAGATTTATATACTTCGTGATTAACTCCATTCACTTTTTTCATTCACCCTTTCATATAAATATCGAATCGTAACAATTATAGTTACAACATAAATATACGTCAAGTATACTGTATTTTCCTGTTTAATAATGTAAAAAAAGCGATAGAATCTCTATCGCTTTACTTTTTCAAATTACTATTTGTAAATTTAGATACAGATGCCATCATTTCTCCTGTGTCTAAATATGTGATTTGAATTGGATCTCCTACTTCTGTAAACATTGCATATGGGAATTTCTTCGCCGGTACCATGAATACTTTTTGCTCGTTTTCTAATAGTACGTACACAATCGTATTTTCACCTGATTTTTCTTTATACACACGTTGTACAGTACCTTCTTTTTGCGCTTCTTTCCCATTTGAAGTCGGTCTAAATGAATCACCACTTCCGCTTAGCGCATTTTTATAGTTCTCAAGTGCTTCTTTTTGCGTCGAACCTGACGCAAACACTTTTGCATTAGAAGCATATATAACAGTATGGGCACGTACTAATCCGCCGTCATCAATAACTGGTACAATCCAAGAAGGTTTACCGTATACGTTATAAATAACTGGCATTGTTCCATGCCATTTCTCTCTCTTAAAGGAATTATCTACTACTTCTGTAGCAGCCGAACCGTCCATAATTCCCTTCACTTCTTTTCCGTTATAGTAATACAACTTTCCTGTACGTGCATCAACTAATGAGTAACCGAGAGCAGAATCTACTCCTTCTTTCGGAGAGGTAAAGTCTGTAAAGTAATACAGTTTACCATCCTTTCCGAAGATTGGCGTAACGCCTTCCTTCGTCCCCCACTCAGTCGGAATCTTCATGTCAGTTTGTGAGAATTTCGTATTCCAAAATCCGTGAATATATTTTCCGAAGTACGTATTTAACGTAGATGCTGTTTCATGATTTAATACACCATCAACGAATTTAGGTGCATTCCCTTTATCATATCGTTTCACATCACCTGTTTGTGCATCAACAACGACAACGCCTTCTACTTCAAACCCTGATCTTCCTGAAATAAACTCACCGTATGTCATTGTATAATACGGTTTTCCTTTATCATCAACTTCAAATTTGGGTTTCCCTTTAAAAATTAAATCTGGCTCCGCTTTTCGGACGACACGTTCTAATTTATTACCGAAAAACATGCTTGGTACATACTTCATTTTATATCCAAGATGTAATTTCGCTTCCGCATCAGGATTTGTACCTGACATTGTTACGTAACCTGGAATTGTTTCCGCTTTACGTGCTTTAAAAAATCCCGAAACTTCTATCGGTGCTACATACAAGGCTTCACCATTTACCATTTGTGGCGTTAATTCCCCTAGCTCAAAATAAGCTACTTTCGGAATATCACCAAACACCTTTTTCATTTTATTTTCCGCTGTTTTAGGCGGAACTGTAAACGGTTGGTCATTTTCAGTAAATGGCTCTGAAATATCTTTCTCTACCTTCACGACCGAATCATATTTCTTTTGCGAGATTACTATATCGTGCAAATAACCAAAATAGCCGTAACTTGCGAGTAAAACAAACATTAGAAGTCCTTTTAACGTACCTTCTAATTTCCCTACCTGCTCTTGTGAAAATAAAACAAGCCCAATTAAAACCGCTACTGCAACAGAATAATGAGTAAGAATAGAATCTGCTCGATCATCAATTAGCCAGAAATATTCATAGATTGCAATACCTATCCAAAATAAAACAGGAATAACTAAAATAGATGATTTCTTACCCTTTACAACTTTCTCATTTCCTCCTTTATCCACCGCGCGAATTTTATTACCGCTTCTAGTCCATGGAATCAAAAACAAAGTGAGAATAGCTAAAACTATAAATTTCATCAAAGGCAATGTCCCCTTTTCTTTTGTCTTCTCCATAAGTATAACAAATAAAGGGTAATTAGGTAAAAATGGGTATGATTATATTTTTTTGCTACTTAATACAATTCCACTCACTGCATATAAAATAGATGCTATATAAAAAATGGTGCCAATCGTAAAGAAATCTACTAAATATCCCGTTGCAATAACTGCTACTGCTCCTCCAACCGATGTCCACACATGATATTTTCCAATTTCATAACCAGCTTTTTTCTGTTCTACCTTTCGTGCTAACGACGTCTTCTCCGTATTGCGCTGCACAGCACCTAAAATACCCATTAAAATTTGGAGAATGTATACATGCCAAACCTCTGTTGCAATAGGAAAACAAAGCATTAATATAGCCATGGACCATGCGTATATAATTAATAACTTTCTATCACCTACCCTATCAGAGATTCTTCCAACTAGCGGATATACTAGAGCTGAAGTTAAGGCAAATAAGCCGTACGCCCAGCCAAATTGCGAGAAACTATTCCCAACATTTCGAAGCAATAGAATATAAAAAGGAAATACCATACTTCCCGCCATCATAATTATGCTTTGTGACGCTACAAATCTTCTATATGTCATTTGCTATACTCCTTATAAAATAAATTCACAAACCTTTCCTCTGGGTCTACTTCCTTCTTCTTCTGAAGGAATTCTTCTATACGAGGATATGCTTCCTTTAGTTGCTCCTTTGCCGGATAAGAATAATACGGTAAATAATAACTTCCATTATGCTTTAAAGTAACATCAATCATCTTCTGAATGACCACTTTTGTTTTCTTTATTTCATCCTCAGAACGCCCTTGATTAATTAAAAATACAAGCGCAAACATATCATCTTTCGCATAAGATAGCACCGCATTCTCATTCTTTTCTACATAGCGGATTGTAATGTTAAGAAGGTTTAATTCCTCTGCATTTAAAACACTTCGTAAATCATCTATATACTCTGCAAAACTATCTATTGGTACAAAGTACTCTTGTAAAACTTCGGTCAAGTTCGGATTATCATATTCCATAAAAGCACTATCAGATCTCATTACATTATTTCGAGTTTCATACTTACCATCTGTACGTTCAAAATAACTTCTTTGTATATCCCAAAATGCATTCTTTCCCCAATCACTATAACGCGATAATCCAAGCAAAAACTTCGGTGCGGCTATAATATTTTCTTCCTTTAATTCGCTGTATTCTTCCAGCTTCTGTTGATCTTCCGCCAATACATAATCCGTCACATACATTTCTTTCAAGAACGACTTTGGTGCTACAGAAATACGTGCTAAATGCATACGTATATTCTCAGCCTTCTTCACCTTCTCCTTAAAATACGAAGGATATTCCTTATAGTCTAGTACCCTCGTATGCGTTTCATATAATTCATCACTAGTTAACTTTAGCGTCACATCTAAAATTACACCAAACAATCCGTATCCCCCAATTACATACGGAAACAAGTCCGCATTTTCTTCTCTACTTACATTACGTACCGTACCATCTGCCATTAACAATCTGAGCGACTCTACTGTATCAATCAATGCTTCATGACGAATATCACGCCCATGTACATTTACACTTAATGAACCACCAACAGTAAAAATATTTTGAGATTGCATCACTTGAACTGCAAGACCATATGGATTGATTTTCTTTTGAATGTCATTCCATGTGACACCGCTTTGTACCTTAATCCTCTTTTTCTCCGGATCAAACTCTAATATTTCATTATAGCCCTTCATATCAAGCATCGTGCCGTTCGGATAATACGTCTGTCCGCCTTGGCTATGTTGCATACCTGCAATAGAAATCTTCTCTCCAGAAACATTTGCATCTTGCACTAATTTTTTTAATGAACTTTCATCCTCAGCATTTTCAACACGTTTAATTTTCGTTGGAAGTAACTTTCCTACATCACTCATAATAGGATGATCCAGTTGCTCTTTGTATGTATATATAGATGTCGCGAGCAACACTGTATACGCTACAATAACAACTGCTATCTTTCTTTTTTTCAAATGGCACTCTCCTCGTTTGAAATTCTGATCTCACTAGTACATCTCTCTATTCTTATTGTACCTACTTTCTTAAAAGGAAAATACTACACTGTAAAAAGAACTATCCTTCTTTTACTTATTATGAAGTGAAACTATAAGCATGATTTAAAAAACATTTAAATATGATGTAGAGGAAAATAACTTAATTCAGGAGGTCGCTATGAAAGCAATCATTTGCACAAAATACGGGCCACCTAACGTTCTCAAGCTTCAAGACGTAAAGAAACCTACTCCTAAAAAGAATGAAGTATTAGTTAAGATTCACGCAACAAGTGTAACAACTGGAGATTGTAGAATGCGAAGCTTCACTAGTCCTCTTTTATTTTGGATTCCTATGCGAATTATATTAGGTTTCAGAAAACCGAGAAAGCCTATACTCGGTGTAGAGTTATCTGGTGAAATTGAGGAAATAGGAACGGATGTAACTCAATTTAAAAAAGGAGACCAAGTCTTTGCATTAACAGGACTTAACGTTGGTAGTTATGCTGAATACACCTGTGTACATGAAAGTGGATTGATAGCATTAAAACCTACCAATGTGACGTATGAGGAAGCTGCAGTTATTCCTTTCGGCGGAACTTCAGCATTACATTTCTTAAGAAAAGGACATATACGAAAAGGGCAACAAGTACTTATATATGGCGCTTCCGGATCAGTAGGTACCGCTGCTGTGCAACTTGCTAAATATTTCGGTGCGACTGTTACAGCTGTTTGTAGCAATTCAAATTTTGAACTAGTGAAATCTTTAGGTGCAGATAAAGTAATTGATTATACGAAAGAAGATTTTACGCAGCGAGATGAACGCTACGATATTATATTTGATGCAGTTGGAAAAATTAAAAAATCCTATTGCAAGAAAGCATTAAACACTAACGGTAAATACGTGTCAGTCAACGGAACGATGGCAAAAGTAAGCAAAGAAGATATGCTTCTACTCAAAATGCTAACGGAAGAAGAAAAATTAAAGCCAGTTATCGATAAAACTTACCCGTTAGAAGAAATTTCAAAAGCTCATACGTACGTAGAGACCGGACATAAAAAAGGGAATGTTTCCATTACCTTAAAATAAAATATATTCAGAAAATAACATTGACAATTCTTTTTGTAAGATTTACTATTAGTACCATATTTAAAAACTACATACACATACTCTTATCAAGAGTGGCGGAGGGACTGGCCCGATGATGCCCGGCAACCGAGCTTATAACGTATAAGCTAAGGTGCTAATTCCTGCAGAACGATTTTCGTTTTGGAAGATAAGAGAGGAACCTATTTCGTCTATTCGGCACCTCTCTTATTTTTGAGAGGTGCTTTTTATTTTGGAACGTATATTAAGGGGGAATTATAGATGAAAAAGGTATTATTAAGTATTGTAAGTGGAGCTGTATTATTGTTAGGTGCATGTGGTGCTAATTCTAATAAAGAGGTAAAAGCATTAGATGAGAAAAAGATTACCGTTGGTGTAACAGGTGGACCGCATGAACAAATTTTTGAAAAGGTGAAAGAAGTTGCAGCAAAAGATGGTCTCGAAATTGATGTAAAGGTATTTAATGATTATGTAGCGCCAAACGTATCATTAGATGAAAAAAGCCTCGATGTAAATAGCTATCAAACTAAATCTTATTTAGATGTATTTAAAGCTGAACGCAACATGAAATTAACTGAAGTATTTTCAACAGTAACATTCCCTATGGGTGTGTATTCTAAAAGCTTAAAAGATGTAAAAGAATTAAAAGAGGGCGACGCAATCGCCGTACCAAACGACCCAACGAATGAACTTCGAGCTTTAAAGTTATTTGAAAAAGCAGGTGTTTTAAAGGTTGATCCAAAAGCTACAGAAAAAGCGACTGCAAAAGATGTAATTGAAAATCCGAAAAATTTAAAGATTGTTGAATTAGAGGCATCTCAATTACCAACGCAGCTAAGTGAAGTAAAGGCAGCTGCAATTAATACAAACTTTGCATTAGGTGCAAAATTAAGCCCAGCGAAAGATTCTATTTTCCGCGAAGGAAAAGATTCACCATATGTGAACTGGGTCGTTGTTCGTACTGAAAATAAAGATGATGCTGTTGTTAATAAATTAAAGAAAGCTTATCAATCTAAAGAAGTAAAAGATTTCATTGAGAAAAAATTCGATGGTTCTGTTTTACCGTCTTGGTAGGAGCTGACTATAATGATTGAATTAAAAAACGTCTCCAAAGTATTTACAACAAAAAAAGGGAATGTTGAGGCTCTTAAATCAACTTCCCTTAAAGTAAAAAAGGGCGAAGTATTTGGAATCATCGGATATAGTGGCGCTGGCAAAAGTACATTAATTCGTTGTGTAAATTTATTAGAAAAACCAACGACAGGAAATATCATTGTAAATGAACAAGATTTAACAACCTTATCGACAAAAGAACTCGCAAAAGCAAGACAAAAGATCGGCATGATCTTTCAAGGATTCAATTTACTTAAAACCGTTACCGTTTATGAAAACATCGCTCTACCCTTACGTCTATCTGGTCTCTCCAAAAATGAAATTGAAAAAAGGGTGGAAAAGTATTTACGTATTGTTGATCTTTTTAATAGAAAAGATGCATATCCAAGCGAATTATCTGGTGGTCAAAAGCAACGTGTAGCGATTGCTCGCGCACTATCTCATGAGCCTGAAGTTTTATTAAGTGATGAAGCAACGAGCGCATTAGATCCGGAAACGACCGATTCTATTCTTGATTTGTTATTAAAAATCAATGAAGAAATTGGGATCACGATTTTACTAATTACACACGAGATGAATGTCATCCAGCGTATTTGTGATCGAGTTGCTGTAATGGAACATGGGGCGGTAGTCGAAAGTGGAACCGTAAAAGATATTTTCACAAACCCACAACATGTAACAACGAAGAAATTTGTAAATAGCGCATTTGCAGCTAAAATTCCAGACGGGGTACAGAAAGAGCTACAAAGTACTGGAGAAATCGTAACACTTTCATTTATAGGAACCGCTTCAGGAGAACCAGCATTAGCTGTCGCTACAAAACGTTTTCAGGTATATCCTAATATTTTATCAGGCAATATTACGCAGTTAAAACATGAGGCATATGGGAAACTAGTCGTTCATATGCAAGGTGAAAAAAATGAAGTACACCGTGCCTTATCATTTTTACAAGAACAAGGAATTATCGTAGAAGGAGGTAGAACAGATTATGGGAAACAAGTCCTTTTTGGATGAGTGGGGTAACGTAATATGGGAAGCAACAATTCAAACATTTCAAATGACATCTATTTCACTACTTATCTCTATTCTAATTGCGTTACCACTCGGTGTAACACTCGTTTTAACAAGACCTGGTGGACAGCGCGAAAATAAAATCATCTATCCTATTCTTAATACAATTATTAATGTCATTCGCTCCCTTCCATTTATCATTCTATTATTCTTTATTTTACCTTTCACAAAGTTTCTAATGGGAACATCCATTGGCGTGCAAGGTGTTATCGTACCACTTGTCGTATTTACAGCCCCTTATATTGCACGTTTAATGGAAACTGCTTTATTAGAAGTGGATCGCGGTGTCATTGAAGCATATCAAGCAATGGGAGTCTCTACTATAAAAATCATTTGGCACGTTATGGTTAAAGAAGCTCGTCCGTCTCTCGTACTTGGATTAACAATCGCAACAATTGGCTTAATCGGTGCAACAGCAATGGCTGGACTTGTAGGTGCTGGAGGCCTCGGTGATTTAGCATATCGATTCGGACATTTACGCTACGAACCTGAAGTGATGTATGCAACAGTCTTTATTTTAATCATTCTCGTTCAAGGATTACAGTCATTAGGGAATGGTATAGCGCGAAGATTGAAGAAAGATTAAAAAGAAGGTATCTCACTGAAATGAGATACCTTCTTTTTAATTATAAAATTATCTCTTAAATCCACCTTCTGAATGAATAACTTGTCCTGTAATCCACTCCGCTTCTTCACTTACTAAAAACTTAATAAGCCTCGCTGCATCTTTCGGTTCACCAATTCTGCCGAAAGGAAACATCGGTTTTAATCCTCTTTTTATCTCTTCTGTCATCCATCCCGTATCAGTTGGCCCTGGATTAATTGCATTAACAGTTATACCTAAATGGGCTACCTCTGCTGACAAAGTACTAGTGAGAGCATCAATAGCTCCCTTCGTTGTTGCATAGGCTAACTCGCCGGCCATAGGTCCTTTAAACTGTCCCGAAGTAATATTAACGATTCTACCACCTGATTTCTTATTAAATCCACGTGCAAACTTACTACTTAATAGTGTAGTGCCGCGAACATTTACCATGTAATGTTTATCCAACTCTTCAGCAGTCAAATTGGAGAAATCATTATTCGTAGAATACGCTGCATTATTAATTAATATATGAGGGTACCCTAGTTGTTCAGTAACTTTATTTATAAGCTGATTTGATGCATCATTCCGAGTTAAATCTAACTCCATACTTGATACTTTCACACCGTTTTGTAACAGCTCTTCTTTTAATTGTATTTGTTCATTTTGATCAACGCCCCAAGGCATCTCTTTATCGTAATTCGTCCAGTACGTAAAAAATATATCGTATCCTGCTTCAGCTAATTCTTTACAAATAGCTGCTCCAATACCATCTAGACGACTAACTCCTGTAACAACAGCTACTTTATTTTTTAATTGATTCATACTATACTCCTCCAAGTTTAAAGGACGCATATTTTATATAAGAGATATAAGTTTCCCCACATAGGCATCTATCCTTACAAAAGGGATGTACAAGCTAAATATGCAGTCCTTGAATGATTTACAGATAGCTAAATAACCCCTCGCTTATGAGAGAAAAATTCATCTATCTAATTTCTAATCATTACAAGTTCGTACACATATTGAGTCTTTGTCCCCTCTCCATATATCTCCAAATTTTATTTTAACATTAAAGATTTAATATTTCAAAAAACAAAATAATTACTCCTATTCATGAAGTATCATGTACTATAAACCGTAGTTAATAACTAATTTGAATTTAAGTGTATACATTTACCATTACCTATTCGTTGTATAAGTGTAAGGAGGAAAAATGATGGGAAAAGAAAAAATATTGACCTCCTATCTTATCAATTTAGGAGAGGAAGTGTTTAAGCTATTACTAGCGAAAGGAGCTATAAAAGAAGATGCAGAAGACATCATCCAAAATACTTTCTATAAAGTATACACATTGCTAGATGATCTAACCGAGAGTAACATACGTCCATGGTTTTTCAGAGTCGCACTAAACGAATACATTGACTTAAAGAGAAAAAAAGAACAGCAAAACATCTATTTAACTGAAGAGATTTATTCAAAACTACAATATACAGACCAAAAATTAGACGCTGTTTTAAATAAAGATGAGATTTTCTATCTATTAAAAGATATAAAATTAGAATATAAAGAGGCCTTCTTTTTAAAGTACTATTACAACTTTTCATATGAAGAAATCGCTCTAATATTAGATATTCAAGTGAACAGTGTCAAACAAAAATTACATCGCGCACGTAAAACAATTCATTCTACAGTAGGAGGAAAAACTTAATGGACACTTCTTTAAAAGATGCGTTAAAAAAAGCAAAACGTAAGCAATTACTCAAAACCATTATTACTTCTATTATCGTCGTAATAATACTTATCCCTCTAATTTATAAGATCGGTAATTACTTCGCGGCGAAAAGTTCTACGAAACTTCACGAACATCTCTTTTTACATAATGCAATTGCAGAACCGAATGTGCAAATTGATTCTCAAGTAACGAGTAACTCATCCATGTTTGGCGGCAATATTATATCAAATCGTTCTAAAAATATTAATGGTTATGTAGTCCCATGGAACACATTAACAAGTTCCTATGGTTGGCTCCGTACCAATATCGATTCCAATGAATTAACACCTGGTTTTTATTGGTCCGATACAGAGTTCTATGAGTACGATAAACAAACAAAGAAAAAATTTGCAACATTTTATAATCCCGCTATTAAGGAATATTTTGATGGTGTCCAAAATGAATTAGGAGAAGTTTCACAAATGAACAACTATGTTGCCGAAGTTGCTATCTCTTTCAATCAGCCCTACACACTACAAGAAATTAAAGAAAAAATTCCAGACAACTTAAACATTGTATGGTTATATATGACCTCACCAATTGGAGACGAAAGCAAGGGACCTGCTGGTATGCCCGTTTACGGATTTAATCCAGACAAGTCCCCTGAAGAAGCGTACAAAGAGTTCGTCGATTCGCTTAACCAATACGATGACAATGGACATGACGAAGATATAAAGAAGTTTTTAAAATCAAACAAAAACAAACCATTCGATCAAGTGAAAATTTTAGGTGTTATGCTAACAGGAAAAACAGAAAACTTTAAGGCATTAGAAAACCAAGACTTTATTCGCGGTGCTTCTGTAGGGGTTACTGCACAAATTGTTCCTTATATAAAACCGGAGAAATAATAAGGAAAAGAAAAGATAAACTAATAGTAGATAGTTAAAAGAATGTACATTAATCTGTTTACTATGGGAGCTATCTATTTTAGTGGAGAGCTCCCATCCCTCATTTATTGTTCATCCTCTAAAAAATAAATTTCCAAATACTTTATGTACAAATGAAAAATCATAATTTTTGTTCACACTTTATCCATTGTGAATATTTTCACAATGGATATATAATAAACATGTAAATACAATACATTGGAGGGATTTCAATGGTTATCAATTTTTTAAGAACTGATAAACGTGCTGCTTTCATATTATTATTTTTACGACTTTACATAGGATATGCGTGGCTTGCTGCTGGAATAGGAAAAGTTGTTGGACAGTCTTTTGATGCAAGTGGTTTTCTAAAAGGAGCTATCGCTCAAGCATCAGGTAGTCACCCTGCAGTACAAGGTTGGTGGGCAGATTTCCTTCAACATTTTGTTCTTCCAAACGCAGACCTATTTAGCTTTCTAGTTCAATGGGGAGAAATTTTAGTAGGTCTCGGTTTAATTTTAGGTGGATTAACAAAAACAGCTGCATTTTTCGGAATCATAATGAACCTTTCATTTTTATTAAGCGGAACTGTTAGTGTAAACCCAAACCTACTTATTTTAACTATGTTCATTTTAGTTGCAGGACAGAATGCTGGACGTATTGGATTAGATGGTTATGTTTTCCCAAAACTTTTCAAAAAAAATAGCCGTGAAGCATATAAATTAAGTAAAACTGCATAAGAACAGTTCATCTTTTAAATATAAGCTAATAAGAAACACGATCATTTTCTCACATAAACTGAAACCGAAATCTATAATCAGATTTCGGTTTTTTGATATACAATAAATCACCTAAACTATTCACAATTCGATATAATACAAATTTATCTATAGAAGTAATTTAAACGTTATAAGCTACCTTATAACGTTAGGCTATCTGAAAATCCAATAATACGTATACTTGCAGATGAACCAGAAGCAAGGGCTACAATCACAAGATAAATATGAAAACAGCCCTCCTTATGAAGACTGTTTCATCCTTATGTATCCTGCGAGGATATCCATTATAAAGTCCTAAAATCTTTCATACTTTCTCCAAGAATATAGTGTGAAAACCACATCAAATTCTGCTTCATAATAGCCACATTAATTCCTGGCTGGTCAGAACTATATGCCATTCCTTTAAATATAATTAATTCTGTATCCACTTCCATATCCCTTAATCCTTGATATAGCTCATACGCGTTTAGAGTTGGAATTCTTGCATCCTTTTCGCCATGTTGGATTAAGGTGGGAGTACAGGCTGATTTAATATATGTCATTGGCGATGTTTTTGTATATATATCCGGATCATTCCATGGAGTATTTCCTAAATGCATTCTAATAAAGTAAGGGATATCTGTATTTACATAATGGGTACTCCAGTTAGTGATTCCACCTCCAACTGAAATAGCTTTAAATCTACTACTATATGTAGAACAGAAAGCTGATATATATCCCCCGTTACTCCATCCCATAACCCCTACTCTATCCTTATCTACAATCCCTTGATCAACTAGTTTATCCACTCCAGATATAACATCATCGTAGTCAGCAATTCCCTGTTTTCTATAGTTTGCTTTTAAGAATTCATTACCATAACCAGAACTTCCCCTATAGTTCGGCTCTAAAACTATAAAGCCTTTTTCGATAAATTGCTCAATAGGATATTTTTCATTAAAACAATCTGAAAATATTGGGAAGGATGCCCAAGCCGGACCACCATGGATTACTACTAATAATGGATATTTTTCATTTGCGTCAAACTCTACTGGAGTCGATAAAACACCCTCTATTTCAAGACCATCACTACTTTTCCATGAGACTATTTCCCTATTACTTTTAAGCTTTCCTTCGAAAAAGCTATTTTCATTCGTTATTTTTTTATCGTCTAAATAGATTTCAAAGGTTTCATTTGTAATAGCCTTATTATAGGATATATGATTTCCATCCCTTGTTATAGAAGCATCCATTATAAAGCTATCTACTTTTTCGCTTAACATTTCCACAGTGCCATCCTCACATAGCAACCCAATAAGATAATTAGTTTTATCCTGCCATCTAATTAAAATCCCTTTAGCTGTCCACTGTAATGGCATCACCGTACTATCAAAATCTAGTAAAGGTCGAATTAGCCCTCCATTATTCATATCATATATCTCTAATGTACTGTCTTGTATATGAGTCTTATAGTACTCCTTCTCCCTTATGCTTGCTGAGTAGCATATTTTGCTGCCTTCAGGAGAAAAGCAAACGCTCCCTCCCAACAACTTATCTATATTCATCTTTTGTAGCTCTCCAGCTTTAATATCTAGTATGTATAGATCTCCATTCATATAATCTCCCATATTTGAGCTTGGTGTAGCCATAAATACAACCTTTTTCCCATCATTTGAAATATCAAATTCATGGATATGAAAATCCTTCCCATTAGTTAGTTGATAAACACCACTATTTTCGTGTTCCTCTTTATCATTTTGTATCACTTTTTCTACTTCAATGTAATATAAACAATTATTCTTGTACTCCTTACCTATACGTTGGAAATCCCCATATAGTTCCTTCCGTTTCTTTATCAGCTCTGATTCTTTTGACTGTGCCACATAATAAAAGCCTTTACCACTAGGCTCCCATTTAAAATTACTGATCCCTTCTTTCTCATCAGTAATTTGTAACTCACCATAACCATCTATTGACTTAACAAAGATTTGATTTTTCTTATTATCCCCCTCACCAACTGGGCTAAGGTAGGCGATATCCCTAGAATCTGGGGACCATAATGGGTGTATACTATCTATATCCCCAGTTGTTAATGGGTAACTCTGCTCCTTATCTTTTTCATATATCCATATATGATTCCTATATGTATTGTCTTTCCAGTTAGCTGTCTTCTTAACAAATGCTACATTTTTGCCATCATCACTTATGTTTGTACTTGATAAAGCTGGTAATGAAGTAATCTCTTCTATACTTAAATATGTTTTTTCATTTATTTGCATTAATAAGCCCCCTCGTAATGTCTAATAATCTATCGTCTCTTCCTGTGTAATAAAGGAAATTGTTCACGACTACCTAAAAATGATAACAGAAAATTCAGACAAACAAAAGTAGTCCCTTTCAAAATCCGATAAAGTAAAAATTTAATCAGTGGGTTTCTGTCCATCCCCCACTGATTATTAGTTAAACCAATCCGGCTTTTGCCCTATAATATGAAACATTTGTTATAACTTTAATTCATTGCTTTTTCTAAATTTAAAATACCATTTCCATATTCAAAGGGAATACCAATTGGATTAGCGGTTTTCTTTAAAATAGTCTCAATCTCTGCATTTGTCATTGTAGGATTTTTTTCTAACAATAAAGCTATGCACCCTGTAACGTAGGCGGCTGCCATAGATGTTCCACTTTTCATTTCATATTTTTGCCCCGGAGAAGTACTTAAAATATTTTCACCTGGTGCCATTATATCTAGTTTTTTTCCTAAGCTAGATGCAAACCACCTTTCTTTTTGACTATTTATTGCTCCTACGGAAATCACATTATTATATTTTGCTGGATAAGTAATAGTATCTTCATCAAAGAATCCCGTATTACCCGCCGAAGAAACTAAAATAATATTCTTTTCATACGCTTTATTTATAGCAATCTCCAAAGCATCTGATTTTTGATATCCTCCAAAACTCATATTAATGATTCTTATATTGTTTTGTATACACCATTCAATCGCTTGAATGATACTACTGTATTTTCCATTCTCTTTTGAATCTAATACCTTTAATGAATATATTTGAGCAGCGGGAGCAACTCCCAACACACCAATTTGATTATCTCTTGCCCCTATAATCCCTGCAATATGTGTTCCATGTCCACTTTCATCACTATATCCATTTGTTCCTTTAATAAAGGTGAAACTTCTTCTAAGATTTAAATCTTCATGTTTCATATCTACCCCAGTATCTAATATTGCAATAGATATATTTTTTCCGGTTAAATTATTGTTTTGTTTTTTAACCATCGGGATATTTAAGAAGTCAATCCCCCAATCTTTCTTTTGTTCTAATGCTTTGACATCTGAATTTTTTTCTATACTTTGTACTTCTGGGTGTTGTTTTAGTTCGTTTGCTTTATTTTGAGGAATCCTTACATTAGCTATAATATCTAAATATGTTTCTTCGATAGTTCCTCCATATTTTTGTATGAGTTCTTTATGTATTTTGTTATTAAATGTTATTAGATAATTAACTTCTTTACTATTGGCCGCTAAGCTATGTAAAGGAGAAAGAATTACAAAAATAAGGATAAATAAAGTAAAAAAAATTTTTTTCATAAATTAAACCCCTAAACTATTTTTTTCATTTTTTATAAATTTGTTTAATAATGAATCTATTAACACCATAATGATTGATAGTATTAGAGCACCCACAATCGTTAAATGTAAGCTTTCAATGAACTTTTCAGTTACAAAATAAAAAATAATCGTATATGTAAATATAGCTCCTACAACATTTATAATTTTAGGTAATTTAAAGTATCTAGAGAATCCAGTAAAAAATCCCTTAAAAAAGACTTCAAAAATAAAGGTTATTCCCATAGATAAAATAGCTAATAGCATAAGATCATAAAAGCTATCCGATTTCAGTAGATGGGGAAAGTAGTTTTCTATACCTAAACAAATAAAAAAAAGTGCAACAGATGGAATAATAGTAATACATACAAATATCGATGCTCCTATAAAGGCAGACAGTATAGTCAAGAAATAATTCTCCTTATTCTCAGGTTGTTCTGAGTGGCTCCTATCAAGAATTAAATACATTATCGCTAACACTATTAATAATATTAATAGTGCTGCTAAAAAAAATTTCATGATATCACCCTATTTTCTATATATTTTTATAAAAAGGTTCAGTAAATACTGAACCTTTTTTTGCATTTATATTTTATTAAAGACCAAAGAATAATACAATCCAATATGCAATTGCTGCTGCATCTGCTGGAGGGATTCCTAAAGATACTAAAAATGTAGCTAAGGCCCACTCCTGAACATCACCTGCTGTTTCAATCCAATCAGCAATTTTATTTATGTTTTTTGATAATACTTGTTCAGCCTTAGGTGAAATCTTACCAGCTAGTTTTGATACTAACCAACCACCTTTTCGAATGGCTTGTGCAGCTAATTTTGTTTTCCATCCTTGTGCAGAAACATCCCCATCAACAGTTGTAGCTGCCTGTGTTACTGGAACTGTTGTTTTGTTAAGATTTGGTGCTGTTTCAGTTGCTGCAAATGCTGACGTGCTTGGAAAAAGCGCTGAAGACAATATAGCAACTGATAAAACTCCCCCTATTACGGCATTCTTTCTTTTCTTTTTCAAATTACTCCCACCCATTCTATTATATATTTAAGCTAAAAATACCGGTATTTTCTAGCTCGATAACATCTTACTATAAATTAAATTGAAATAGATTATTTTTACAATATATTAACGAATATTTACATTTATAAAACTATCAGTTTACACTGTTTGATTTATAAGGAGAGTGATCACACAGTGTACTTGGGGATCAAATAACCATATAATCATGGAGATAAAGGTGGGCATAGATGCTCCAATATTAAAAATGTTATTCTCTATGAACAAACCCAATACAAAAAACAACAATAGAAAATTCAGATAAATAAAAGTAGTCCCTTTCAAAATCCGATAAAGTAAAAATTTAATCAGTGGGGTTCTGTCCATCCCCACAGCTAGTTCCTCGCCCCTCTTTAATCCACTTATCAATTTTAGATGTTCTTTTTCTTTTGGACACAAAAACACCCCTTTAGATAAAAATATCCAAAGGGGTGAAGCTTCACAAATTTATTTCAAATCTACCAACCTCTACTCAACCGTAACAGACTTAGCTAAGTTACGTGGCTTATCAACGTCACATTCGCGGTGAAGTGCTGCGTAGTATGAGATAAGTTGTAATGGAATAACTGCTACTAGCGGTGCTAGTGCTTCGTGTACAGCTGGTAATACAAAGCTGTCACCTTCCATTTCTAAGCCTTTCATTGAGATGATACATGGGTTAGCCCCGCGCGCTACTACTTCTTTCACGTTACCACGAATTCCAAGGTTTACGTGCTCTTGTGTAGCAAGTGCGATAACTGGTGTACCGTTTTCGATTAAGGCAATTGTACCGTGTTTTAATTCTCCTCCAGCAAATCCTTCTGCTTGGATGTAAGAGATTTCTTTTAGTTTTAACGCACCTTCTAAACCTACGAAGAAGTCTACGCTACGTCCGATGAAGAAGCAGTTACGCGTTGTTGCTAAAAATTGTTTTGCTAATGCGTCCATCTCTTCTTTTTGATCACAAAGTACTACCATTGCATTTGCTACAAGTCCTAGTTCGTGAGTTAAATCGAAATCAAGAATTTCACCTTTAGCTTTTGCAATGTCAGCTGCTAAGATTGAAAGTACTGCAAGCTGTGCTGTGTAAGCTTTCGTTGATGCAACTGCAATTTCTGGTCCCGCATATAACGGAAGTGTATAATCAGCTTCACGAGAAAGTGTAGAACCAGGTACATTTGTAATCGTTAATGCTTTATGACCCATTTCATTTGTTTGCACAAGTACTGCACGGCTATCAGCTGTTTCACCACTTTGTGAGATGTAAATGAAGAATGGTCTTTCTGTTAATAATGGCATGTTGTAAGAGAATTCACTTGCTACGTGTACTTCAACTGGTACTTTCGCAAATTTCTCAATGAATTGCTTTCCAACAAGACCTGCATGATAACTTGTTCCGCATGCAATGATATAAATACGATCGCTATCTAAAATTGCGTTACGGATATCTGTATCCAGTTCAATCTCGCCATTTTCACCTTGATACTTTTGAATAATATTACGGATTACAAGTGGTTGCTCATCGATTTCTTTTAGCATGAAATGAGGATACGTTCCTTTTTCAATATCACTTGCGTCTAATTCCGCTGTATAAGGTGCACGTTCAATCGTTTCACCTTGTAAGTTTTTAATTGTAATGCTTTCTTTCGTTACAATTACGATTTCTTTATCCATTAACTCGATAAATTGATCTGTAACTTGTAACATCGCCATAGCGTCGCTCGCCACAACATTAAAGTTGTCACCAACACCTACTAATAGCGGGCTTTTGTTTTTAGCAACATAAATCATGTTTGGATTTTCAGCATCAAGTAATCCGATTGCATAAGAGCCATGTAAAAGAGATAGCGTATTACGGAACGCTTCTTCTACACTTAATCCTGTGCTCACTTGTTGTTCCATAAGCTGTACGATAATTTCTGTATCTGTTTCACTTACGAACGTTACATCTTGTAAATATTCCTTTTTCACTAATTCATAGTTTTCAATTACACCGTTATGAACTAGTGTAAAGCGTTTTGATGTACTTTGATGCGGATGCGCGTTTAACTTACTTGGAACACCATGTGTAGCCCAGCGTGTATGTCCAATCCCTACGCTTGCTGCTACGTTCTCATCTACGATTTCGCGAAGCTTTGCAATACGGCCCTTTTCTTTGTATACAACAACACCGTTCTCTGCTTGTACTGCAATACCTGCTGAATCATATCCACGATATTCTAGTTTTTCTAAACCTTTTAATAAAATTTCCTTTGCATCTTGCTCTCCAATAAATCCTACAATTCCACACATGTTTAGTCGCCGTTACAAATGCTTACACTGCTTTGCGAACATGTAACGACATAGTCCGATACCATTTATTTATATTAAAAAAACGGATTACATATTGCTAGCCCTGTAAGCTTGTAACGGCTTTCACCTTCCTCTCGATTGGGTTAAAGTCCGTATATACTTATACAGCTAGTATTCATCCGTTCCTTTTCTCTCATCACACTTTCACCTTTGTCCACTAAGTCACCTTAATGTTTTAAGTAAAAGTTTGCGGTTGTGATGAACAACCGGGAGTCATCCGCCGAAATCTCGATAAACTCCACCTCGTCAACTACACTACTTGTAGTTCTGGCGCTTTTATAATTTACAATATTTCCTTTGAGAAAAAGAACAAGACCATCGTATAACAAACAATATAAATCGTCAATGAAATTTTTTTCATTGTCTATAAAACATATGAAAAAGGAGCACTTTTTGTGCTCCTTTTTCATAGAATCGGCGAATTATTCAACGCCAACTTCAGCTTTCACAACTTCTACAATACGATGTACATACCCATCACAAATTTCTTGTGTCGGTGCTTCTGCCATTACACGAATAAGTGGTTCTGTTCCAGATGGACGAACAAGAATACGACCGTCTCCGTTCATTTCTTCCTCTACAACACGAATAATTTCTTTAATTTTCTCATTTTCTAATGCTAGTTTTTTATCTGTTACACGAACGTTTACTAGTAATTGTGGGAATTTTGTCATCTCACCTGCAAGCTCAGATAATGGCTTTTTCGTCATTTTCATGATGTTTACAAGTTGAAGTGCACTTAACATTCCATCACCAGTTGTAATATAATCAAGTAAGATAATGTGACCTGATTGTTCTCCGCCCAGATTATATCCACCACGTTTCATTTCTTCCATTACGTAGCGGTCACCAACTGCTGTTTTATCACTTGTAATATTGTTTGCTTCAAGTGCTTTATAGAAGCCTAAGTTACTCATAACTGTTGAAACAACTGTATTATGTTTCAATTGACCAGTTTCTTTCATATACTTCGCACAAATAAACATAATTTGATCGCCGTCAACGATGTTTCCTTTTTCATCTACCGCGATTAAACGGTCGCCATCACCATCAAAAGCAAGTCCGATATCAGCACCTTTTTCTTTTACTAATTCAGCTAAGACTTCTGGATGTGTAGATCCTACGCCTTCGTTAATATTCATACCGTTTGGAGAAGTTCCCATCGTTGAAATATCAGCTTCTAAGTCTGCAAATAAGTATGGAGCTAAAGAAGAAGTCGCACCGTGTGCGCAATCTAAAGCAATATGTAAACCAGAGAAATCTTCCTCTACAGTTTGTTTAATGTATTGTAAATACTTTTGTCCACCTTCAAAGTAATCACTCACTTGGCCAAGGTTAGTACCTGTTGGACGTGGTAACTCGTCAACTTCTTTGTCTAATAATGCTTCAATTTCAGCTTCTTGCTCATCTGTTAATTTAAAACCATCTGAACCGAAGAACTTAATTCCATTATCTTGTACTGGATTATGAGATGCAGAAATCATAACACCCGCTTGTGCATCTAAAGCTTTTGTTAAATAAGCCACACCTGGTGTAGAAATAACACCAAGACGCATTACTTCTGCTCCAGTTGATAATAGGCCTGCTACTAAAGCTCCTTCTAACATATGTCCAGATACACGTGTATCACGGCCAATAATTACTTTTGGACGATCTGTATCTTTTGTTAATACATAGCCGCCAAAACGTCCAATTTTGAATGCTAATTCAGGTGTTAATTCCTTATTTGCAACCCCGCGTACTCCGTCTGTACCAAAATATTTACCCATTATTATTCGCTCCTTTTTCATGCTCTTTGTGATTATCTACTGTTGGTTCTTGGCTCGTTTCTTGGCCATTTTCTTTTTCTTTATCTTTTTCCTGATCCTTTTCTGGATCCGGTTCCGGATTTTTTGGTTTTTCAGTTTGATTTTCTTTATTGTTTGCTGGATTTGGTTGTTCAATATTACCCTGTACTTCTTTATCTGGCTTTTCTTTCTTCACAATTGTGACTTTAGCACCTTTTTGTTTTGGTTCTATCGAAATATTACCAGGACCGCTCACTTGAATAGAAACATCCTTCGTCCCCGGAGATACATTTTGCAGATTAATCGCAGCTGTTATTTGAGCAGCTGTTATTTTATCTACTATACTTGCTTCTCCTGAAATATCAACGCTTATCTTTCCATCTTGTGGCGAAAGTAGCTGAGCAGTAACATCATTCGGAATTCCATTTTTTTGAATCGGGATACCCTCTATAGTTTTACTTTTCGTTTGTTTTACCTTTTGTACCCCTACAGAAACCTTCACTTGATTTGGTTTTGCACTTGTCACACCTTTTGGCAATAAAACAGAGGCATCGAATGTTGTAGAATCCGTCAATTGACTAAGATCTACCTCGACCCCCTCTATAGATTGTATATTATCCAAAATGTCTTTTGGACCTGCTATCGTTACCTCTTTTGGTTCAACATTAATATTTGTAACAGCTAAACCCTCTGGCAAATTCCCTTTTTTCAAATATGTTAAAGGTACTGTTTTTTCGACGTTATTTGCTGTAGGTTGTGTCGCTACATTCACCGTTACACTTATTTTAGATGGACTCGTTTTTACATTTAAACGTTTCCCTTCTTTATTGTACAATGTAACGTCTGCTGTTTTTGTAACAGTTTTATTCACGCCTTTTAAGTCGATATATGCCTTAGCAGATGAAATACTTTCTATTTCTTCTTTTGTTCCAACTACTTCAACAGTGTCGGGCTTAATACTTGACTTCTCAATAGTAGAACCTGCTGGCATCTGATCTTCATTTGATAATTTTAAATCCACATGAACATACTTTTTCGCTTTTTCATGAAGAGTGACTTTAATTGTTGATGGTTGAACTGTCCCTTTCACATCATCTGGAAGCCCGTTCGCTTTTAAAGAAACTTCATAGGTTCCTACTCGACTGTCTCGCAAATCAACTGGTATATTAAATTGGCTTTTTGCTTTTGTTGCAGCGACCGATGCTTTTGGGCCTTCTAACTTCACCTTGACTCCACCTGGTGGAATACCACTTACAATATACTTCTCTTCATCATACTTAATAGTAATGGGATAATCAGTTAATGTTTCTTTCGTTTCATTTACGAAAGGTAATATACTCGCTGTCGTATTTTTTTCGGTTAAAGTTGCTGACATAAAAAGCATACACGCCAATAGTAATGAGATTCCTTTTAAAAACCAATGATTCTCCATTAACTTATCCATGACGCTTTCTCCTCCAATTCCATAAAGACGAAGAAGTCGTTTTTTCGTTCCCACTAAATTCTGCTAACAACATATCCTTCAGCTGCTCTGTCTTCAAATCACGATGTAACTCACCGTTTTTCGTTAAAGAAATTTGACCCGTTTCTTCCGACACAACTACTGTAATACTATCAGTAACTTCACTAACTCCCATTGCAGCGCGATGCCTTGTTCCTAACTCCTTAGAAATAAACGGACTTTCTGATAGCGGAAGATAACATGCTGCTGCTTTAATTGTACTTCCCTGCATAATTACTGCTCCATCATGAAGAGGGGTATTAGGGATAAAAATATTAATGAGTAGTTCTGATGACACATTTGCGTTCAGCGGAATACCCGTTTCCACATAGTCACCCATCCCAGTCTCTTTTGACAACGTAATTAATGCACCTATTCTACGTTTTCCCATATATTCCGTAGCTTTCGCTATCGCTGTTGCAACAATTTCAGGTTCATCTTCCTCGTGAGTTCCCACACGCGAAAACAGACTACCTCGTCCTAGCTGCTCAAGTGCTCTTCGCAATTCTGGCTGGAAGATAATAATAACAGCTAGGAATCCCCACGTTAATACTTGTTCCGTTAGCCAATATAGCGTATGCAATTCAAGTAAAATACTGATCATCCGGACGACAATAATAACTGTAATACCTTTTAAAAGTTGAACAGCTTTCGTGCCCCGGATTATAAGAATTAGCTTATATATAATAAACCATACAACAGCAATATCTAATGCCGTACTAAGATATTTCAAAATGGTCGTATCTTCAAAAGGCATGCTAACCCTTCCTCCTACTTACGAGCAATTCTATCCATATATTGAAATATTGTTTTATGCTCTATCTGTATGTATTTCCAACAACTAGTTAATTATACCATACATGAAACAAACGACAATTACAAACGCCCCCTTTAGCTTAAATTGGTAAGATGTCAAACTTTCTTACCCTACAGTATAATATCAATCATAATTATACGCCTATTTTCCAATAAAAAAAGCAACTTCACAGTTGCTTTTCTTACATTTATTTCAGTTTTTCACCGAATAAAGAACCCATTAAAGCAACCGCTGTTGTTGCTGTTCTGTTTCTCTCATCTAAAATTGTATTTACTTCAACAAACTCAGCAGATGTAACAATATCAGCTTCTGCTAACATCTCCATCGCTAAGTGGCTTTCACGATAAGATAGACCACCAATTACAGGTGTTCCAACCCCTGGTGCGTCATGAGGATCAAGCCCATCTAGATCTAATGATAAATGGACGCCATCCGTATGAGATAAATACGCAATTGTTTCTTCCATAACAGCCGTCATACCCATACGATCGATTTCATGCATTGAGAATACTTTAATGCCTTCATCGCGAATAAAGTCTTTTTCTCCTTCATCCAATGCACGTGCACCGATAATTACAACGTTCTCTTTTTTCACCTTTGGATATGCTTCATATAAGTCTACAAGTGTCGGATGTCCATAGCCTAAACTTGCAGCAAGTGACATACCGTGAATATTTCCAGATGGTGAAGTCTCTTCTGTATTTAAATCACCATGTGCATCATACCAAATAACACCTAAATTTTTATAATGTTTCGCTACACCAGCTAGCGTACCGATAGCAATACTATGGTCACCGCCTAATACAAGTGGAAAACGACCTTCTTCTATAATATGATCAACCTTACTTGCTAATTCATTACATACAGTTGCAACTTGTGTAAGGTTTCTTAATTTTGTATTTTCATCTACTTCTTTTTCTCTCTCAATACATATATCTCCCAAATCTTTAACGTCATATCCAATTTGTTCAATTCTTTCAATTACCCCTGCATAACGGATCGCGCTTGGTCCCATATCAACCCCGCGACGCATCTGTCCTAAATCCATTGGAACTCCAATAACTGAGATTTCTTTTTTCATAGATAGTATCCCCCTTTTATGCCTTCCTAAATATTTTAAATCTTTTATATAGTCTGACTCAACTCGACATTTTTCTGCATGGATATACAATATATTCACTTGTACTCTCATTGAAACCTAAATTTTAAGACTATTCTATGTATAAAGTTAACTTGATGAAACAACTGACTTTTCTATCAGCTAATATTTTTATCCGCACTTTTCTTCATCATCACTCAGGATTATGCAAAATATCATCAAATAAATCGATTAAAAAACACTTCTACATTTAGAAGCGTTTTTCTGATGCTAATTTCCACACTGCTGCAATATTTCTTGCTGTCATTTCGATATTCTCTTCTGCCCTTTTATATGCTTCTTCTAATGTCATTGGACTCGCTGTAATACTAAACACTGCATCAATTCCCTTTTCGTAAACAGTCGTATAATTCGAGGATACAGATCCACCAATAGCAATTACAGGAATATGACGACATTTCGCCCGCTTCGCGACACCAACAGGAGCTTTTCCATACGCTGTTTGTTCATCTATTCTTCCCTCACCAGTTACAATCAGATCGGCACCCTCTATACACTTATCAAAATTTGTATAATCTAATACAATTTCAATTCCTTTTCTTAACTGCCCCTTTAGCACCGCAACGACAGCTGCTCCCATTCCTCCAGCTGCCCCCGCCCCCGGTATTTCAGATACATCTAAAGATACATGTTGTTTAAGTATATTAGCATAATGTTTTAAATTCTCATCTAGCTCTTTCATCATCTCTACATTTGCACCCTTTTGTCTCGCAAATACAAAAGATGCCCCACTAGCTCCAACTAAAGGGTTATCTACATCACACGCTGCTTCTAACTTTAGATCCTTTAGGCGTGAATCAATCCTAGAAAGGTCAACAGTAGTAATCAAATGTAATGTCCCTCCAGAGGGTTCTATTACTTCACCTTTCCTGTTTATAAACCTTGTACCTAAAGCAGATAGCATACCAGCCCCACCATCATTTGTAGCACTTCCTCCAAGTCCTAAAATAATGTGTTTCGCTCCTTGATCTAATGCATGTAATATAAGTTCTCCTGTCCCTTTTGTCGTTGTAATAAGTGGGTTTCTCTTTTCAATTGGAACGTGTTGTAATCCTGATGCTGCTGCCATTTCAATAAATGCTGTCTTCTTATCCTTAGACATACCGTAAAAAGCCTGTACGCTCTCTCCAAGCGGCCCGGTCACATTAAGTGATATAATTCTCCCTCTTGTAGCATCAACAAGAGACTCGACCGTTCCTTCACCTCCATCTCCAATCGGTACTTTAACATACTCTGCTTTAGGAAAAACTGCCGTAAAACCTCTTTCAACAGCTTCACACACCTCTACAGCTTTCAAACTTTCTTTATATGAATCAGATGCAATGACAACTTTCATAATTATCTCTCCTTATTTATGCTCTTCTTTCATTTTAAACAACATATACACAAGTTGTCTTTTTATGTGAAATTTAAGCACAAAAAAAGCTTACATCATTTGATGTAAGCTTTCCCTATTTATATGGAGCCTAGCGGGATCGAACCGCTGACCTCCTGCGTGCAAGGCAGGCGCTCTCCCAGCTGAGCTAAGGCCCCGTAATAATAAAGCGGAAGACGGGATTCGAACCCGCGACCCCAACCTTGGCAAGGTTGTATTCTACCACTGAACTACTTCCGCGAAAATGGTGAGCCATGAAGGATTCGAACCTTCGACCCTCTGATTAAAAGTCAGATGCTCTACCAACTGAGCTAATGGCTCGTAAATGGCTGGGCTAGCTGGATTCGAACCAGCGCATGACGGAGTCAAAGTCCGTTGCCTTACCGCTTGGCTATAGCCCATTAATATTTACTAGTATGGTTATCTTCTCAAAAAAATAAACCCTTTCAGGTTATTTTAAAGAAAATGGTGGAGGGGGGCAGATTCGAACTGCCGAACCCGAAGGAGCGGATTTACAGTCCGCCGCGTTTAGCCACTTCGCTACCCCTCCGACATTTAAATATATATATGGTGGAGGATGACGGGATCGAACCGCCGACCCCCTGCTTGTAAGGCAGGTGCTCTCCCAGCTGAGCTAATCCTCCAAAAGTGGTGACCCGTACGGGATTCGAACCCGTGTTACCGCCGTGAAAGGGCGGTGTCTTAACCACTTGACCAACGGGCCAAAAAATAAAAACTTTTCTCAAGCTTCCAACCGGGCTTGAACCGGTGACCTCTTCCTTACCATGGAAGTACTCTACCAGCTGAGCTATGGAAGCATAATGGCTCCGCAGGTAGGAATCGAACCTACGACCGATCGGTTAACAGCCGATAGCTCTACCGCTGAGCTACTGCGGAATAATACAAGCCTGGCAACGTCCTACTCTCACAGGGACAAGGTCCCAACTACCATCGGCGCTAGAGAGCTTAACTTCCGTGTTCGGTATGGGAACGGGTGTGACCTCTCTGCCATCATTACCAGACTTTTATCATTATACACATTCTTTTCAGAATGTCAAGAAGAAATCTAAACATATATTCCTTCAAAACTAGATAACATCGCTACATATTATATGGTTAAGTCCTCGATCTATTAGTATTCGTCAGCTCCACATGTCACCATGCTTCCACCTCGAACCTATCAACCTGATCATCTTTCAGGGATCTTACTAGCTTACGCTATGGGAAATCTCATCTTGAGGGGGGCTTCATGCTTAGATGCTTTCAGCACTTATCCCTTCCGCACATAGCTACCCAGCTATGCCCTTGGCAGAACAACTGGTACACCAGCGGTGCGTCCATCCCGGTCCTCTCGTACTAAGGACAGCTCCTCTCAAATTTCCTCGCCCACGACGGATAGGGACCGAACTGTCTCACGACGTTCTGAACCCAGCTCGCGTACCGCTTTAATGGGCGAACAGCCCAACCCTTGGGACCGACTACAGCCCCAGGATGCGATGAGCCGACATCGAGGTGCCAAACCTCCCCGTCGATGTGGACTCTTGGGGGAGATAAGCCTGTTATCCCCGGGGTAGCTTTTATCCGTTGAGCGATGGCCCTTCCATGCGGAACCACCGGATCACTAAGCCCGACTTTCGTCCCTGCTCGACTTGTAGGTCTCGCAGTCAAGCTCCCTTATGCCTTTGCACTCTACGAATGATTTCCAACCATTCCTGAGGGAACCTTTGGGCGCCTCCGTTACACTTTAGGAGGCGACCGCCCCAGTCAAACTGCCCACCTGACACTGTCTCCCGGGTCGATAAGACCCGTAGGTTAGAATTTCAATACAGTCAGGGCGGTATCCCACCAGCGCCTCCACCGAAGCTAGCGCTCCGGTTTCAATGGCTCCCGCCTATCCTGTACAAACTGTACCAAAATTCAATATCAGGCTACAGTAAAGCTCCACGGGGTCTTTCCGTCCTGTCGCGGGTAACCTGCATCTTCACAGGTACTATAATTTCACCGAGTCTCTGGTTGAGACAGTGCCCAAATCGTTACACCTTTCGTGCGGGTCGGAACTTACCCGACAAGGAATTTCGCTACCTTAGGACCGTTATAGTTACGGCCGCCGTTTACTGGGGCTTCAGTTCAGAGCTTCGCTTACGCTAACCCCTCTCCTTAACCTTCCAGCACCGGGCAGGTGTCAGCCCCTATACTTCGCCTTACGGCTTCGCAGAGACCTGTGTTTTTGCTAAACAGTCGCTTGGGCCTATTCACTGCGGCTTTCCGTTAAGAAAGCACCCCTTCTCCCGAAGTTACGGGGTCATTTTGCCGAGTTCCTTAACCAGAGTTCTCTCGCACACCTTAGGATTCTCTCCTCGCCTACCTGTGTCGGTTTGCGGTACAGGCACCTTTTATCTCGCTAGAAGCTTTTCTTGGCAGCGGGGAATCAAAGACTTCGCTCCATAAGGAGCTTCCCCATCACAGCTCAGCCTTCACGATAAGCGGATTTGCCTACTTATCAGCCTAACTGCTTGGACGTGCACAACCAATCGCACGCTTCTTCTATCCTTCTGCGTCCCTCCATTGCTCAAACGATAAAGAGGTGGTACAGGAATATCAACCTGTTGTCCATCGCCTACGCCTGTCGGCCTCGGCTTAGGTCCTGACTAACCCTGAGCGGACGAGCCTTCCTCAGGAAACCTTAGGCATTCGGTGGACGGGATTCTCACCCGTCTTTCGCTACTCATACCGGCATTCTCACTTCTAAGCGCTCCACCAGTCCTTCCGGTCTGACTTCACTGCACTTAGAACGCTCCCCTACCACTGATACCATTGGTATCAATTCGCAGCTTCGGTGGTGTATTTAGCCCCGGTACATTTTCGGCGCAGAGTCACTCGACTAGTGAGCTATTACGCACTCTTTAAATGGTGGCTGCTTCTAAGCCAACATCCTAGTTGTCTAAGCAACTCCACATCCTTTTCCACTTAATACACACTTTGGGACCTTAGCTGGCGATCTGGGCTGTTTCCCTCTTGACTACGGATCTTATCACTCGCAGTCTGACTCCTAAGGATAAGTCATTGGCATTCGGAGTTTGACTGAATTCGGTAATCCGATGAGGACCCCTAGTTCAATCAGTGCTCTACCTCCAAGACTCTTACACTTAAGGCTAGCCCTAAAGCTATTTCGGGGAGAACCAGCTATCTCCAGGTTCGATTGGAATTTCTCCGCTACCCACACCTCATCCCCGCACTTTTCAACGTGCGTGGGTTCGGGCCTCCATTCAGTGTTACCTGAACTTCACCCTGGACATGGGTAGATCACCTGGTTTCGGGTCTACGACCACGTACTAAACGCCCTATTCAGACTCGCTTTCGCTGCGGCTCCGTCTCTTCAACTTAACCTCGCACGGGATCGTAACTCGCCGGTTCATTCTACAAAAGGCACGCCATCACCCATTAACGGGCTCTGACTATTTGTAGGCACACGGTTTCAGGATCTCTTTCACTCCCCTTCCGGGGTGCTTTTCACCTTTCCCTCACGGTACTGGTTCACTATCGATCACTAGGGAGTATTTAGCCTTGGGAGATGGTCCTCCCAGATTCCGACGGAATTTCACGTGTTCCGCCGTACTCAGGATACATTCAAGAGAGAACGAAGTTTCGACTACGGGGTTGTTACCCTCTACGACGGACCTTTCCAGGTCGCTTCGTCTACCTCGTTCCTTTGTAACTCCGTATAGAATGTCCTACAACCCCAAGAGGCAAGCCTCTTGGTTTGGGCTAGATTCCGTTTCGCTCGCCGCTACTCAGGAAATCGCATTTGCTTTCTCTTCCTCCAGGTACTTAGATGTTTCAGTTCCCTGGGTCTGTCTTCCATACCCTATGTATTCAGGTAAGGATACCATACCATTACGTATAGTGGGTTTCCCCATTCGGAAATCTTCGGATCAAAGCTTACTTACAGCTCCCCGAAGCATATCGGCGTTAGTCCCGTCCTTCATCGACTCCTAGTGTCAAGGCATCCACCGTGCGCCCTTTCTAACTTAACCAAACTAAAATTAAAAAATATGAGCTACACTGTTATCTAGTTTTCAAAGAACATACATTT
>NZ_ALBR01000009.1:2500-59909 GCF_002081505.1 Bacillus sp. CDB3
CACCCTGATATTGTCGAACGAATCATGAAAGATGGACATGAGATTGGTAGTATGGGCTATAATTACACATCCTACAATTCACTAGAAGCAAATGAAATACGAAGAGATCTTTTGCGAGCGCAAGATGTTTTTACGAAACTTGGCGTAAAACAAGTCAAGCTATTACGCCCACCTAGTGGCGACTTTAACAAAACAACCCTTAAAATAGCAGAATCACTCGGATACACCATCGTTCATTGGAGTAACAATTCAAATGACTGGAAAAATCCCGGCGTAAATAAAATCGTCTCCACAGTCTCTAGCAATTTAAAGGGTGGAGATATTGTCTTATTACACGCTTCTGATTCTGCTCTTCAAACAAATAAGGCTTTACCATTACTCTTACAAAAATTAAAGAGCGACGGATATGAACAAACATCTGTATCACAACTTATTTCCAACACAAGTACGAAAAGCGAAGATATTAAGTAGTTCCTTTCTACACGATTCTTCACACATAAAAAGCTCCGCTACCTTAATGAAAGATAGCGGAGCTTTTTTATCCTGGGATTTACAAATGATAAGAACCTAGCTAATTACAAATCCACTCTCTCCTCATTAAGCTGACTTACTCTTTTGTCCAATTAAACGATGCAATACAAGTAACTGATATGCATTACATAATAGAAGTGGTATCACCATTAAATATAACCAATCTGTGTCATTAATCCGGAGCGCTGGTACCCATTCAAGAATTGTTACAACAACCATAAAGAACAGAGCGGGCACAAATGCTTTTTTATTCGTTTCTTTACTCTTTATGTATGCGACAATTGCTCCAAACACAAATAACATCCCCGCAACAAGTATGTTATTCCCTAATGAAACTTCCCCATTCGCAATAAGTACTGACCTTAAATAAACGAAATCAAACAATACGAACGCAATAAAGAAGAGTTGCACCGCATTCCATAAAGCCGATGACCGAAACATCCCTAATCCAAAACGATGGATTGTTAAATACGCAAAGAACCCCATTTGACTTATAACACTAAAAATAAATCCTACGCCCATCAACCAAAAAGAAATTGCTAAAATCTCTTTTCCGTCGAAATTTTGAAAAAATTCAGCGTACTTGTCCCACTCTAAAACAAATCCAATAAAGACTGTGCTAATCCCACCCAGAAATAACGTCGTAAAAAATAGTCGTACCCACTTGCGGCTATTCACAACACATCCCCCATTATTCTTATATTTCTAATTAAATTGTATCAATGACAATTTCAAAAAGCTAGCCATGTTAATGTATAAATTCCTTAAAGAGATTTATATTAAAAAAAGAGAACTGTGCTGAAAGGAGCTCCAATTTATGAAACGGCTGCTGCTCGTTTTGATTTCTTCTTTTCTATTTATCGCACTAGTGGCATGTGCACAAGGAAAAGAAGCAAAATCCGAACTTGATTATGATCAAACAAAAAAAATGATTGTTGATATTTTAAAAACAGACCAAGGAAAAAAAGCGATCCAAGATGTATTAACTGATGAAAAAATGAAACAAGCACTCATACTAGATGAAACAGTCGTAAAGAAAACGATCGAAGATGCGATGGTATCCGAAAAAGGGCAACAATTCTGGGAAAAACTCTTTAAAGACCCTGAGTTCTCATCGAAATTTGCTAAAAGTATGGGAAAAGAACAAACAAACTTAATGAAAACTTTACTAAAAGACCCTGAATACCAGTCAGGTGTTATAGAGATTATGAAAAATCCTGAAGTAGAAAAAATTATGTTACAAACAATGAAGAGTAAAGAGTATCGTCAATATTTACAACAAGTACTAACCGAAACTGCCGAAAGTCCACTCTTCCAGGCTAAGATGATTGACATCATTAGTAAAGGTGTACAAAAAGCTGAAAAAGGCGGGTCTGATAAAAAAGGTGCAGGCGGTGAAGGTGGTTCTCAAGATGGGAACAAAGAACAATAAAAAAAATTATAGTAATGAGTGGACAATGTATATATTGTCCACTCATTACTACTTTACTTTTGTGTAACAGCTGTTTTATCAATAACTGTCTCAGCTATCGAACGATAAATAAGACCAGTTGTATGTGTATCTTCATATACTGACGGCGCAAAGTCCTCTTTATTCCAATCCGGTTGTTGAAGTGGAATTCGACCAAGCACATCTGTTTGGAGTTCCGTAGCTAATTTATCTCCTCCACCTCTTCCAAACACATACTCTTTTTCACCAGTTGCTTTACTTTCAAAATACGCCATATTTTCAACAACCCCAAGAATACTATGTTCTGTACGTAAAGCCATAGCTCCAGCACGCGCTGCTACAAATGCAGCTGTTGGATGCGGCGTTGTTACAATAATCTCTTTGCAAGCCGGCAACATCGAATGCAGATCTAAAGCAACATCACCCGTACCTGGTGGTAAATCCAATACTAAGTAATCTAAATCACCCCATTCTACTTCTGTGAAAAAGTGATTTAACATTTTCCCAAGCATCGGTCCTCTCCAAATAACTGGTGCGTTATCTTCTACAAAGAATCCCATTGAGATCACTTTCACACCTAGACGCTCCACTGGTATTATCTTATCCCCTCTTACGATTGGACGTTTCTCTATACCCATCATATCCGGTACACTAAAACCGTAAATATCCGCATCAATGATACCGACCTTTTTCCCTAAACGAGCTAAAGCAATTGCAAGGTTAACGGAAACAGTCGATTTCCCTACTCCACCTTTTCCACTTGCCACTGCTAAAAATGTTGTATGTGAGTTTGGTGATAATAAAGATTCACTTTTCTCTTCCTCTTGCGGTGGTGCAAACTGAGCTAATTCCTCTTCTGTAAATTCTGCAAAACGAAGTCCAACTGTTGTTGCCCCAAGTTCTTTTACTAATTTTACAATTCCAGACTGCAACTGCATTTGTTCCGCTGTACCTGTTTTTACAATTGCAATTTTAACACTTACATGTTCCTTCTCAGGCTTGACTGTTACCTCTTTAATTGCATTTGTTTCTTTTAACGTTTTATGTAAAAACGGATCTACAATCCCTTCCAACGCTTCCACTACCTGCTCTTTTGTTACCATAATTAGCCCAGCCCCCTGTATGAAAAATAACGTAATGTTAATTGAATTTATCTCTCTTTATTTTTGAAATAAATGCGTTTACATTTCCAGTATAACATATTTTCGGAAAACTTCGTTAACGAGAGAAACTCGAAAAATCCTCCTTATTCCGGAGGATTTCCTTTTTCTGTGAAATAACGTAATATACCACGATATATTGCAGCTGCTACTTTTTGCTGATACTTCTCCGAATTTAGCATATACCTTTCATTCACATTCGACAAAAAGCCCGCCTCAATTAAAGCACCCGGTTTTTTAGCATACTTCAATAAATACACGTGAGGAATTGTTTTAGCAGAACGATTCGTATTTTCTAAGCTCGTTCTCAATTCAGCCTGTATAAATTTCGCAGCCCGTTCATTTTCAATTAAAGAACGGTAGTAGAACGTTTGTGCGCCTTTAGATCCACCGCTAGTTAGAGCGTTTAAATGAATGCTTGCAAAAAAGTCTACATCAGGCTTATTAATAATCTCTACACGCTTTTTTAAGTCCTCTGCTTTACGCCTACTATATGACTTTGTATCTTTGTTAGCTAAATCATAATCTCCTTCACGAGTTAAAATAACTAACGCACCTTGTTCTTGTAAATAATCTTGTACTTTTTTTGTAATCTCGAGCGTAATATCTTTTTCTACAATATCCTTTCCACCAACAGCCCCTCCGTCTGGACCACCATGCCCAGCGTCTAGTACGATCACTTTCCCTGATAAGGGCAAATTCCAAGCTCGCCACGATTTTGTAATTTGAAATTCTTGTTTGACTAAAAAAACAAAACAACCGCAGCGAGCGCAAAAGAGATAATTCGAATTCTCTTCATACCTTTCCTCCTCCAGCTAGTCCCTCTAATTACTTATATGGGACAAGAGGAAAGTTTATGCTTGTCTTAGTGTAGCTTTAATCGATATCTTCGTTCACCTTTTTCATACCCTTCCTGCCACCACAGGCCGATAAACTGCTGGCAAGATTCAAAAAGTAATTCCTCATCTTGCAATTTAATTTCACGCATAGTCATACTTGTTAAAAATTGAAATAATGTTTCAGTTAATTGTTGCTCTTCTTCTAAGGCTCTATATTTCACATCAAAAAATGATTCACCATAATAACCAAATTTACTGTATCTCGCTCCTAATAAATAAGATTCTATCCCTAGTTCAATACAATAATCTTCATACTGACGATGAAGTTCTTGCATCTGAAAGGCATCACGAATATTTGAGCGCAATGTTTTTAACGATAATTCTCGCAGCATCTTACGCTCGTATTTTAACTGCTTTTCTTTTGTTTTTCTTGTAAGCTGACAATGACATTCATAGTACGTATAAACCTCCCTAATACGTATTAGTCTAAACTTCTAAAGAAGAAGCATACGCGAGGCCGTAGCACTAAAATATTCCAAGCTAAAAAAATTACAAAAGAGGAATTAAACATAAAAAAACCCCAACCAAAATGGTTGGGGTTTGTAGTTCGCAAAAATTAACGTTTTGAGAACTGAGGTGCACGACGTGCGCCTTTAAGACCGTATTTTTTACGCTCTTTCATACGTGCGTCACGAGTTAATAGACCTGCACGTTTTAGTGTTAGACGGTATTCTGGATCAGCTTTTAATAAAGCGCGAGAAATACCGTGACGAATAGCACCAGCTTGACCAGTGTATCCACCACCATTTACGTTTACAAGTACATCGTAGTTACCTAAAGTTTCTGTTGCAACTAGAGGTTGTTTCACTACTTCACGTAATGCAGCAAATGGGATATAGTTTTCAAAATCACGACCGTTAATGATAACGCGTCCTTCGCCTGGAACTAGGCGCACGCGCGCTACTGAACTCTTACGACGTCCAGTGCCATAGTATTGAACCTGTGCCAAAGTAAGCCCTCCTTTAATTGATTATCCGCGAAGTTCGTAAACTTCTGGTTTTTGTGCTTGGTGTGGATGCTCTGCTCCAGCATACACGTTTAATTTCTTAGATACTTGACGTCCTAAACGTCCTTTTGGAAGCATCCCTTTAATTGCAAGCTCTAACATTTGTACAGGGTAGTTTGTACGCATTTCTAGAGCTGTTCTTTGTTTAAGTCCACCTGGGTGGTTAGTGTGACGGTAGTAAATTTTATCGTTTAATTTATTACCTGTTAAATGAATTTTCTCAGCGTTAATAATAATTACATGATCACCCGTGTCAACGTGTGGTGTAAATGTAGGTTTGTTTTTACCACGTAAAATGGATGCTACTTCAGTAGATAGGCGACCTAAAGTTTGACCTTCAGCATCAACCACATACCATTTACGCTCAACTTCGTTAGCTTTTGCCATAAAAGTCGTACGCATGTGTTTCCCTCCTCGTTATCTTTTCCATAGAAAAAATCTATTGTTTATCTTAAACACGATTTCCTTCCGGGGCTAATCGTGGTTTTAGAAACAATACCATATGTTATGATATACTTTTGAGTTTCTAATGTCAAGCAAATGTTACACCAGGATTAGTTGTTATAGTTTACCTGCCATAAGTAAAGTCCATGACCTGGAGCCATCTTTCCAGCAAACTGGCGATTTTGTTTCGCTAAAATCTCTGGAATGCTATCAGGATCAAGCTTTCCTTGCCCTACGTTCAGTAACGTACCAACAATAATTCTGACCATATTATATAAAAATCCATTACCTACAAAACGAAAAATTAATTCGTCGTCTTGCTCAATTAACTCAATTTCATAAATTGTTCGCACTTTATCTTTTTTGTCAGTTTTTGCCGAACAAAAAGAAGTGAAATCATGCGTTCCAATAAAATAAGGAATCGCTTTTCTTATAGAGTTTATTTCAAGTGGATATGGATATTGATATACGTAATTTCTACGGAATACATCCGCAGTCTTTGATAATAATACACGATAACGATATTCTTTTTTCTCGACACCGTAACGCGCATGAAATTCTTCTGTTTTTTTCTCTACCTGTCTGATAACAATATCATCTGGCAACATTGTGTTTAAAGCATTACTCCATTGCCACTCTGCAAGAGACAAAGGGGTATCAAAGTGTATCACTTGTCCTTTTGCATGAACGGTAGAATCTGTTCTGCCCGATGCTTGAACACGAACAAGTTCTCCTTTATGCAATTTCTGCAATGCTTTCTCTATCTCTTGTTGAACAGTACGATGCTGCGGCTGAATTTGATAGCCACAAAAATGCATGCCATCATATGCAACCGTACATTTTATTCTATCCATTTCTTTATTCTCCATTACGATCGCACCCATGCCAAAATACAAGCTAAACAAAGTAAGCTTATAATCGTTACTGTATCACTTGTTTTCCAGCGTAGTTGCCTAAATTTAGTGCGTCCTTCGCCACTTTGATATCCACGAGCTTCCATCGCAATCGCTAAGTCCTCTGCACGCTTAAAAGCACTAATAAATAGCGGAACGAGTAGTGAAATAATAGCTTTCATCCTATCTTTTATCGGTCCCCCGGCGAAATCAATGCCACGTGACGCTTGTGCTTTCATAATTTTACTCGTTTCATCCATTAATGTCGGGATAAAACGTAGTGAAATTGACATCATTAATGCAATTTCATGAACAGGAACTTTTATACGCTTCAACGGCTTTAATAACGTCTCCAACCCATCTGTAATTTCAATAGGTGTCGTCGTTAACGTTAATAATGTCGTCATTAAAATAATAACGAAGAATCGTATAGAAATGTATATCCCTTGCTCTAATCCTTTTTCATGTATCGAAAACCAACCAAGCTGGAATAGTACTTCCCCTTCTTTATTTGTAAAAATATGCAGGAAAAATGTAAAAAGAAAAATCCATAGAATTGGTTTTAAGCCCGAAAGTACATAACGAATCGGCACTTTTGCAAAAAATAAAGCAATGAGTGCATATAAAAATAAAAATCCATATGAAATCGCATTATTTGCTAAAAAAACAACAAATACATATAAAAAGACAATCAACAGCTTCGTACGAGGATCAAGTTTATGAATGAATGACTGACCTGGAATGTATCTCCCAATGATCAACTGCTGCATGATTCATGACCACCTTTTCGTAACACCTGTACAACTTCATGAGTAAGATCCTCTAAAGATAAGGTAGCCTTCGAAATTGAAATACCAAACTTTTCTTCAATTGCACGTTTATACTTTAAAGACATCGGAAGATCCACACCAATTTTCTCTAATTCATCTGCATGTGAAAATACTTCCTCTGCTCTTCCTTGCAAAAAGACCGTTCCTTTATGCATGACCACAATTTGATCTGCATACTTAGCGGCATCCTCCATATTGTGGGTGACAAGAATGACTGTAAGCCCCTGTTCCTTATGAAGCTTGTAAAACATCCCCATGAGCTCGTGCTGTCCTTTAGGATCAAGCCCTGCTGTAGGTTCATCTAATACAAGCACTTCGGGTTCCATCGCAAGTACGCCTGCTATTGCAACGCGCCTCATTTGCCCACCGCTTAACTCAAACGGAGAACGTGCTAATAACTCTATGTCCAATCCAACAAGCTGGATTGCATCTTTCGCCTTTTGTTTTGCCTCTTCTTCAGATACACCAAAATTAGTAGGACCAAAACAAATATCCTTCTCAACTGTCTCTTCAAATAGCTGATGTTCTGGGAACTGAAAGACAACCCCTACTTTTTTTCGTAGTGGTTTAAGTTTCTTTTCTTTCTTCCCTGCTGAAATTAAATGTTCGCCAATTTGAACCGTACCATTTGTCGGCTGTAATAAACCATTTAAATGTTGAATCATCGTCGACTTTCCTGAACCAGTATGACCAATAATGGCATAATAGCCCCCACTTGGAAACGACACGTCTACATCGTAAAGTGCGCGTCTTTCAAATGGAGTTTTATATTGATAACGATGTTCTACTTTTTGGAATGTAATCTCCAAAGTTCGTTCACCAAGCTTTCCATTGTAAGATGCGTATTGTGCAAGTGAATTTCATTTCTTTTTAATAATTCTGCTATTTTCACCGAAAAAGGTACATCTAATCCAATCTCTTGGAGCATATGAGAGGATTTGAAAATTTGCTCTGGAGTACCTTCCTCTAATATTTCTCCCTTGTTCAAAATAATAATACGGTCTGACTGTGCCGCTTCTTCTAAATCGTGCGTAATCGATAACACCGTAATACCCTTTTGATTAACAAGTTGTCTAACCGTTTCTACTACTTCAAGTCTCCCCTGAGGGTCTAACATTGAAGTTGCTTCATCTAGTATTAAAATAGATGGCTGAAGTGCTAAAACACCTGCTATTGCGACTCGCTGTTTTTGTCCGCCAGATAACGAATGGGGTTCATCATTAAGAAAATCTTCCATACGGACCAGTTGCAGGGCTTGTTCTAGTCTTTCTATCATCTGCTCCCTTGGCATTCCGATATTTTCTAGACCAAATACAACGTCATCTTGTACTGTCGTTCCAACAAATTGATTATCAGGATTTTGAAATACCATCCCAATTTGTTTTCGAACATCCCATACCGTTTCCTCTGATAAAACCACTGTATCATTTACAGTAATGGTCCCTGATTCCGGTAAAAACAAACCATTCAATAATTTTGCAAGTGTAGATTTACCTGAACCATTTTGTCCAATAACAGATACCCATTCTCCTTCATATAAGGAAAATGAAACATCTTTTAATGCATAAGAGGCTGCCCCAGGATATTGAAATGATATATTTTCTGTCTGAAGTTTCTCTTTTTTCAATACAAGGCACCCTTTCCTTCGCCAAGTTAGCCTATTTTTTATATTTAAAAAAAAAGGGCCATGACCAGTTACTTGAAAAGAACTGTCCTGCCCTTTTAATCATCATTATACTAACTCGATAATTACCATTGGTGCTGCGTCTCCGCGACGTGGACCAATTTTTGCAATACGAGTGTATCCGCCTTGGCGCTCAGCATAGCGTGGAGCTACATCAGCGAATAATTTTTGAAGTGCATCTTGACCAGTCTCAGCGTTAGCAACTTCATTGCGAATGAAAGCTGCTGCTTGACGACGAGCATGAAGATCTCCGCGTTTACCTAAAGTGATCATTTTTTCCACTACAGAACGAAGTTCTTTTGCACGAGTTTCTGTCGTTTGGATGCGCTCGTTGATAATTAAATCAGTAGCTAAATCACGTAACATAGCTTTACGTTGCGCACTTGTACGGCCTAATTTTCTGTATGCCATTCGTAGTTCCCTCCTTTGTTGATGGGTTTAAATCCTCAGTCGTCTTTACGTAAACCTAAACCTAATTCCTCAAGTTTATGTTTAACTTCTTCTAAGGATTTACGTCCTAAGTTACGAACTTTCATCATATCTTCTTCTGTTTTGTTCGCAAGCTCTTGTACAGTATTAATTCCTGCACGTTTTAGGCAATTATAAGAACGAACAGAAAGATCTAGTTCTTCGATAGTCATCTCAAGAACTTTCTCTTTTTGATCTTCTTCCTTCTCGACCATAATCTCAGCATTTTGTGCTTCATCAGTTAAACCAACAAAGATATTTAAATGCTCAGTTAAGATTTTGGCACCTAAAGAGATAGCTTCTTTTGGCCCGATGCTTCCATCCGTCCATACATCAAGCGTAAGCTTATCATAATTAGCCACTTGTCCGACACGTGTCTTTTCCACTTGGTAAGTTACACGTGATACTGGAGTATAAATAGAATCAATAGGAATTACTCCTATTGGTTGATCTTCGCTTTTATTTGCATCAGCTGGCGTATACCCACGGCCACGCTTTGCAGTTAAACGCATGCGGAAATGCGCATTTTTTGCTAACGTTGCAATGTGTAAATCTGGATTTAAGATTTCTACATCACTATCATGAGTAATATCAGCAGCTGTGACAATACCTTCGCCCTGTACATCAATTTCCAACGTCTTCTCTTCTTCAGAGTAGATTTTAAGAGCTAACTTTTTCAAGTTTAAGATGATCGTCGTAACGTCTTCTACTACGCCCTCAACTGTTGAAAATTCATGTAATACGCCATCGATTTGGATAGCAGTAACAGCGGCACCAGGGAGTGAGGATAAAAGAATACGACGTAAGGAGTTACCCAAAGTAGTACCATATCCACGCTCAAGCGGTTCAATTACGAATTTACCATATTTAGCATCTTCGTTAAGTTCAACCGTTTCGATTTTCGGCTTTTCGATTTCAATCATTAACTAAACCCTCCTTCAAAACGTCGAAACCCCGGTTAAACAAAGGGATACCCCCTGTCTAACCGAAAGTCCCCCTTAGGCAGTTCCCGATTGTGCACAACAAGCGATGTTTCTGTACGAAATTTCTCGATAATGCATCATATCCATTATAGACAAAAGGGAAAATTCTATACAGAAAAATTACACACGACGACGTTTTGGTGGACGACATCCATTATGAGGAACTGGAGTAACATCTCTAATTGCTGTTACTTCTAGACCTGCAGCTTGAAGAGCACGAATTGCAGCTTCACGACCAGCACCAGGACCTTTAACAGTAACCTCTAAAGTTTTTAAACCGTGCTCCATTGCAACTTTAGCAGCAGCTTCAGCAGCCATTTGCGCAGCGAATGGAGTAGACTTACGAGATCCACGGAAACCAAGTGCACCAGCACTAGACCAAGAAAGTGCGTTACCATGAGTATCTGTAAGTGTTACGATTGTGTTGTTGAAAGTAGAACGAATATGAGCTATACCAGCTTCAATATTCTTTTTCACACGTTTTTTACGAGTGTTTGTTTTACGTGCCATTGTTAGTTCAACCTCCTTTACTTATTATTTCTTTTTATTTGCTACTGTACGACGTGGACCTTTACGTGTACGAGCATTGTTTTTAGAGTTTTGACCACGAACTGGTAAACCACGACGGTGACGAAGACCACGGTAAGAACCGATCTCCATTAGACGTTTAATGTTAAGAGATACTTCACGACGAAGGTCTCCCTCAACTTTAATACGATCGATGATATCACGGATACGTCCTAGTTCGTCTTCCGTTAAGTCACGAACTCGTGTTTCTGAAGAAATACCAGCTTCAGTAAGAATTTTTTCAGCAGTTGTGCGACCAATGCCGAATACGTAAGTTAAAGAAATAACAACGCGTTTGTCTCGAGGAATATCTACACCTGCGATACGTGCCATTCTGAATGCACCTCCTTCTGATTAACCTTGTTTTTGTTTATGTTTAGGGTTTTCACAAATAACCATTACTTTTCCACGTCTACGAATAACTTTACATTTTTCGCAGATTGGTTTAACTGACGGTCTTACTTTCATGTCTCGAACCTCCTTAAAGATTACGGAGTGCTATATTATTTAAAACGGTACGTAATACGACCACGATTTAAATCGTACGGAGATAATTCTACCGTAACTTTGTCTCCTGGTAAAATACGAATGAAGTTCATACGGATTTTACCAGAAACGTGAGCCAATACGACATGCCCATTCTCTAATTCTACTTTGAACATAGCATTTGGCAACGTTTCAAGAACGGTACCTTCGACTTCAATTACATCATCTTTAGCCATTCAATAGTTCTCCCTTCTTCAAATCAGTAACATTTTACACTGCTCTGAAATCCCGGAGAGCCAGCTACTTATAAAGTGGTAAGGATTTCGTATCCTGCTTCTGTAAGAGCAATCGTGTGCTCAAAATGTGCACACCATTTACCATCTACCGTTACCACTGTCCAGTCATCAGATAGTGTTTTTACATATCGTCTTCCTTGATTCACCATCGGCTCAACACAGATGACCATTCCCGGCTTTAATCTAGGGCCTCTATTTGGTGGACCATAGTGCGGGATTTGAGGGTCCTCATGTAAGTCTTGCCCGATTCCGTGACCAACATACTCCCTAACGATCGAGAATCCATTCTCTTCAGCATGGGTTTGAACCGCATGTGAGACATTTGATAATCTTTCGCCTGGTTTTACTTGTTCTAGACCAAGATACAACGATTTTTCTGTGACATCAAGTAGCTTTTGAACAGATTCAGAAATGTTTCCAACTGGATACGTCCATGCAGAATCTCCATGGTACCCATTGTATTTCGCACCAATATCGATACTGATGATATCGCCCTCTTCGAGCTTGCGCTTCCCTGGAATTCCGTGTACAAGCTCTTCATTTACAGAAGCACATATGCTCCCCGGAAATCCGTTGTATCCTTTAAAAGATGGCGTAGCACCATATTTTCGAATCGTCTTTTCCGCTATTTGATCGAGCTCTTTCGTTGTAATTCCTGGAGTAATATGCTGTTTCAACTCTTGATGAGTTAAAGCAACGATCCTGCCAGCTTCTCGCATGATTTCTATCTCGCGAGGAGTTTTGCAGATGATCATTACGCTAAGCCTCCGATGAGAACATCGATATCAGCAAATACTTTATTGATATCTTGCTCACCATTAATGCTTTGTAAGTAACCCAGCTCCTCGTAGAAATCAAGCAAAGGTTTTGTTTGCTTAATATTTACATCTAAACGATTTGCTACAGTTTCTTCATTGTCATCAGAGCGTTGGTATAATTCGCCACCACATTTATCGCACACATCAGCTTTTGCTGGTGGATTGAATTCTAAGTGGTAAGTCGCACCGCACTCTTTACAAATGCGACGGCCTGTAAGGCGTTTTAATAACAAACCTGAATCCACATTAATGTTTAAAACATAGTCGATTTTTTTGCCAAGATCTTTCATAATCTCTTCAAGAGCTGATGCTTGTGCAACAGTTCGTGGGAAACCGTCTAATAAGAAACCTCTTACGCAGTCTTCTTGACTTAAACGTTCACGAACGATTCCGATTGTAACTTCATCTGGAACAAGTGCACCTTTATCAATAAAAGATTTTGCTTGTAAACCCATTTCAGTTTCAGCCTTCATAGCTGCACGGAACATATCTCCTGTTGAAATGTGAGGGATGTTATACTTGGCAACAATCTGTTCGGCTTGTGTACCTTTACCAGCACCAGGAAGCCCCATTAAAATTAAGTTCATCCTTGTTCCCCCTCAGAGTACATGAGCATGTAGGGAAGACAATTCTTCCCACTTACTCACTGCTTGATAAACCCTTTGTAATGGCGTTTTACCAGTTGGCTTTCTAGCTGCTTCATTGTTTCTAAAGCAACGCCGACAACGATTAACATGCTCGTTCCACCAATCTGTGCAGATGGGGGAAGATTTCCCAGTTTCGTAAAGATAACTGGTAAGATTGCAATCGCTGCTAGGAAAATTGATCCTACAAAGGTCAAACGATACAAGATTTTTGTTAGATATTGTTCCGTATTCTTACCCGGACGAATACCTGGAACATATCCACCTTGTTTGTTTAGATTCTCTGACATTTGCTCTGGATTAACCTGAACAAACGCATAGAAATATGTGAAGGCTACAATGAGCGCAACATATATGATCATTCCCACTGGGTGAGAATAGTTAAAGTTTGCAATGATCCACTGCGATACATCATGATTCGGGAAGAACTGTGCAATAGTTGGAGGCGTAATTAAGAATGAAACAGCAAAAATGACTGGAATAACACCCGCACTATTTACCTTAAGCGGTAAATGTGTGTTTTGTGCTCCAGCATGATTCCCATTCCCTCCTGTTACACGCTTCGCATATTGAATTGGGATCTTTCTAACAGCCTGTTGAATGAAAATAACACCAACAATAACTGCTAGCACAGCTAGTAAGATCAATGCAACTTTAACGATACTCATGAACAATTGATCTCCGATATTTTGAAACTGTTGTTGATACACTTGAGATATAACACTTGGGATCGCTGCGGCAATACCGCCAAAGATAAGGATGGAAATACCATTACCTACACCTTTAGCTGTAATCTGTTCACCTAACCACATTAAAAATGCAGTACCAGCAGTCAGTACCGTAGCAATGTATAAATAAGTGCTCCAACCAGGGTTCAAAATTAATTGCCCACCTACCATACCGTTAAAACCAATTGACATACCAAACCCCTGAATAAACGCAAGAACAATTGTAAAGTAACGCGTGAATTGCGTTAGTTTACGACGGCCCATTTCACCTTGCTTCGACCATTCCGAAAATTTAGGAACAACATCCATCTGCAATAATTGCACGATGATGGATGCTGTAATATACGGCATGATTCCCATCGCGAAGATGGAGAAGTTTTTCAAGGCGCCACCGCCAAATGTATTTAGAATACCTAAGGCATTTAATTGATCTTGTGCTTTCAGTACGTCTCCATTTGTAAATGGCACTGGGATAAACGTGCCAATCCTGAATACGACTAACATCGCTAAAGTGAATAATATTTTACGTCTTATCTCAGCAACGCGCATAAAGTTGGAGATTGTACGAAACATTAGATCACCTCAACTGATCCGCCAGCTGCTTCAATTGCTTCTTTAGCACTTGAAGAGAACTTGTGCGCTTTAACAGTTAATTTTTTCTCTACTGCTCCGCTTGCAAGAATTTTAACACCGTCGTTTAACTTGCTGATAACGCCAGTTTCCAGCAATAATTCAGGTGTTACTTCTGTACCATCTTCAAAACGATTTAACGTTGATAAGTTTACAATAGTAAACTCTTTACGGTTAATGTTTGTGAAGCCGCGTTTTGGTAAACGACGGAATAATGGAGTTTGACCACCTTCGAAGCCAAGACGAACACCGCCACCAGAACGTGCGTTTTGTCCTTTATGACCTTTACCAGCAGTTTTACCGTTACCAGAACCGATACCACGACCGACACGGTTACGTACTTTACGAGAACCTTCTGCAGGTTTTAATTCATGAAGTTTCATTCCCAGGCACCTCCTTATATTAATGAGTTATCCTTAAGCTTCTTTTACAGTTATAAGGTGAGAAACTTTGTTGATCATACCAAGAATAGCAGGAGTTTCTTCCTTAACTACAGTTGAATTCAACTTTTTAAGACCTAAAGCTTCTACCGTCGCACGTTGATCTTGTGGACGACCAATTACACTACGAGTGAGGGTAATTTCTAACTTTTTCGCCATTTGTTTTCCCTCCTTAACCTAGTAGCTCTTCTACAGATTTACCGCGTAATTTTGCAACATCTTCAGCGCGCTTAAGTTCGCTTAATCCGTTCACAGTAGCGCGAATCATGTTGATTGGTGTGTTAGAACCAAGAGATTTCGAAAGAATATCTTGTACACCAGCTAATTCAAGTACCGCACGAACAGGTCCACCAGCAATAACACCAGTACCTTCAGCAGCAGGTTTTAAGAATACTTCACCAGCTCCAAAATGACCGTTGATTGTGTGTGGAATTGTTGTACCAACTAATGGTACAGCGATTAAGTTTTTCTTAGCGTCTTCGATAGCTTTGCGAATTGCGTCTGGTACCTCTTGTGCTTTACCAGTACCGAATCCAACATGACCGTTTTTATCGCCAACTACAACTAGTGCAGCAAAGCGGAAACGACGACCACCCTTAACAACTTTCGCGACACGATTTATCGTAACTACACGTTCTTCAAGTTCTAATTTACTTGGGTCAATGCGATGCATCAATTTTCCCTCCTTTGACCATTAAAATTGTAATCCAGCCTCACGAGCAGCTTCAGCTAGAGCTTTAACACGGCCATGGTATAAGTAACCACCGCGATCGAATACTACTTCTTTAACGCCTTTCTCTACAGCACGCTTAGCAACTGATTCTCCAACTTTCGTAGCAGCTTCAGTATTGCTAGTACCGTTAAGAGCAAGGTCTTTATCAAGAGTAGATGCACTTACTAACGTTACACCATTTACATCATCAATAACTTGAGCGTAAATATGTTGGTTAGAACGGAACACGTTTAAACGTGGACGTTCTGCAGTACCAGTAAGCTTAGCACGTACACGTGCATGTCTTTTCTTACGAGTCGCATTTTTATCAGCTTTAGTGATCATTCTTGTCACTCCTTTCTCTCACCTAACGGGTTTACTTAGCAGTTTTACCTTCTTTACGACGAACAACTTCGCCTTCGTAACGAATACCTTTACCTTTATATGGCTCAGGAGCACGTACAGCACGGATGTTAGCAGCAAATTCGCCAACACGTTGCTTGTCGATACCTTTGATTACGATTTTAGTTGGTGCAGGTACTTCAACTTCAAGACCTGCTTCCGGAGTCATTTCTACTGGATGAGAATAACCTACGCTTAAAACAAGTTTATCTCCTTGTTTTTGAGCACGGTAACCAACACCGACTAATTCAAGTCCGCGTGCGAAACCTGCAGTTACACCTTCAACCATGTTTCCGATTAAAGCACGAGTTGTACCGTGTAATGCACGGTGTTCCTTCTGTTCAGATGGACGCTCAACTGTTAGTGTATTTTCTTCAATTTTGATAGACATATCAGCATTGAATTTACGAGTTAATTCACCTTTAGGGCCTTTTACTGTTACAGTATTGTCTTCTGCAATTGTAATAGTAACACCTGCAGGGATTTCAAGAATCTTTTTACCAATACGAGACATGTGGTCACACCTCCGTTCGTTTTAAATATATATTACCAAACGTATGCTACTACTTCTCCACCAGTTTGTAATTGACGAGCGTCTTTGTCTGTCATTACTCCCTTAGATGTAGAAACAAGAGCGATACCTAATCCGTTAAGTACACGTGGTACTTCATCAGCTTTAGCGTAAACGCGTAAGCCAGGTTTACTGATACGTTTTAATCCAGTGATTACACGTTCATTGTTTGCACCATATTTCAGGAAAATACGAAGGATACCTTGTTTGTTATCCTCGATGTATTCTACATCACGAATGAAACCTTCACGTTTTAAAAGTTCAGCGATCTCTTTTTTGATTTTAGAAGCAGGAACCTCTAATTTCTCATGACGTACCATGTTCGCATTACGGATGCGAGTAAGCATGTCTGCAATTGGATCTGTCATCACCATGTGTTTTACCTCCTTCCCATTTGTGGGTTTTACCAACTAGCTTTTTTAACACCAGGAATTTGACCTTTATATGCAAGTTCACGGAAACAAATACGGCAAAGCTTAAATTTGCGGTATACAGAATGCGGACGACCGCAGCGTTCGCAACGTGTATACTCTTGTACTTTAAACTTAGGAGTACGCTTTTGTTTCGCTATCATAGATTTTTTAGCCACGTTTTCGCCTCCTCTACTTAGCGTTGGCTTCCATTATTTTTGGAATGGCATACCGAATTGTGTTAAAAGTTCACGAGCTTCTTCATCAGTTTTCGCTGTAGTAACGATTACGATGTCCATACCGCGGACTTTGCTTACTTTATCATAATCGATCTCAGGGAAGATAAGTTGCTCTTTAACACCTAATGTGTAGTTCCCACGACCATCAAATGATTTCTTAGAAACACCACGGAAATCACGTACACGTGGTAAAGAAACTGATACTAATTTGTCGAAGAACTCATACATGTGCTCGCCGCGTAAAGTTACTTTCGCACCGATTGGCATACCTTCACGAAGACGGAAACCAGCGATTGATTTTTTAGCACGAGTTACAACAGGCTTTTGACCTGCGATTTGTGTTAATTCTTCTACTGCATTGTCTAAAGCTTTTGAGTTAGATACCGCGTCACCAACACCAGTGTTGATTACGATCTTTTCGATTTTCGGTACTTCCATCACAGATTTATAGTTAAACTTGCTCACTAGAGCAGGAGTAATTTCCTTTTGGAACTTCTCTTTAAGGCGATTCAATGAAGTGACCTCCTTTCTTAAGAAAATTATTTATCTAATAATTCACCAGATTTTTTTGCAATACGAACTTTTTTACCATCTTCTACTTTGAAGCCTACGCGAGTAGGTTCACCTGTTTTCGGATCTAAAATCATAACGTTAGAAACGTGAATAGGTGCTTCTTTAGTAATAATTCCACCTTGTGGATTTAATTGAGATGGCTTAGAGTGTTTTTTAACGATGTTAACACCCTCAACGATAACACGGTTTTGCTTTGGGAAAGCCACAAGGATAACGCCTTGTTTTCCTTTGTCTTTTCCAGTGATTACCTGTACTTTATCACCTTTTTTTACATGCATCTTAATTCTGCACCTCCTTAGCAAGGCAATACCTTAAATTATAGAACTTCTGGAGCTAAAGAAACGATCTTCATGAAGTTGCTATCACGTAATTCACGAGCTACTGGTCCGAAGATACGAGTACCACGTGGGCTCTTATCGTCTTTAATGATAACCGCTGCGTTTTCATCAAATTTGATATAAGAACCGTCCGGACGACGAGCTCCGCTCTTCGTACGTACTACTACTGCTTTAACAACGTCACCTTTTTTAACAACGCCACCTGGTGTTGCTTGTTTTACCGTAGCAACGATAATATCACCAATGTTAGCATATTTACGACCAGAGCCGCCTAATACTTTAATTGTTAAAAGTTCACGTGCACCAGAGTTGTCAGCAACTTTCAAACGAGATTCTTGTTGGATCATGTTATGAAACCTCCCTTCGGACTAAAAATTCCGATTCGTCTATTTAGATAATAACCGCTTCTTCAACGATTTCAACTAAACGGAAACGCTTAGTAGCAGAAAGCGGGCGAGTTTCCATGATTTTAACGATATCGCCAAGTTTCGCTTGGTTTTGCTCATCATGGGCTTTGTACTTTTTAGAATACTTAACACGTTTTCCGTACAAGGAATGAGTTTTGTAAGTTTCAACTAAAACTGTAATCGTTTTGTCCATTTTATCAGACACAACACGACCAGTATAAACTTTGCGTTGGTTACGTTCGCTCACTATGCAAACCTCCCCTCAATTTATCGATTAATTCCGATCTCTCTTTCACGAACTACAGTTTTCATACGAGCAATCGCTTTACGCACTTCACGGATGCGAGTTGGATTCTCTAATTGTCCTGTAGCAAGTTGGAAGCGAAGATTGAATAATTCTTCCTTTAAAGCTTTAACTTTTGTTTCGATTTCGGCAGTGGTTAGTTCACGAATATCATTAGTTTTCATTAGATTCACCACCATTTTCTTCACGTTTTACGAATTTACATTTCACAGGTAACTTGTGAGCTGCAAGACGTAATGCTTCGCGTGCTACCTCTTCAGATACACCCGCGATTTCAAACATAATTTTCCCAGGTTTTACTACTGCTACCCAGCCTTCTGGTGCCCCTTTACCGGAACCCATACGTACTTCTAGAGGTTTTGCAGTGTAAGGTTTAGAAGGGAAAATTTTAATCCATACTTTACCGCCACGTTTCATGTAACGAGTCATTGCACGACGAGCAGCTTCGATTTGACGGTTTGTAATCCATGAAGCAGCTTGTGCTTGTAAACCGAATTCACCGAAAGCAATTTCAGTTCCACCTTTTGCACGACCACGCATTTTACCACGATGCTCTCTACGATATTTTACGCGTTTTGGCATTAACATATTATTTTCCTCCTTCCTCAGAAGCTTTCTTTTTTGTAGGAAGGACTTCTCCACGGTAGATCCATACTTTTACGCCTAATTTACCGTATGTTGTATCAGCTTCAACTGCTGCATAGTCAATATCAGCGCGAAGTGTATGAAGTGGAACAGTTCCTTCACTGTAAGATTCTGCACGAGCGATATCAGCTCCGCCAAGACGACCAGAAACCTGTGTTTTAATACCTTTAGCACCTGCACGCATAGCACGTTGAATAACTTGCTTTTGTGCACGACGGAATGATACACGGTTTTCTAATTGACGAGCGATGTTTTCGCCTACTAATTTAGCGTTAAGATCAGCTCTCTTAACTTCTAAAATATTGATGTGTACACGCTTGCCTGTTAATTGGTTAAGAGCTTTACGAAGTGCTTCAACTTCTGTACCACCTTTACCAATTACCATACCAGGTTTTGCAGTGTGAATTGTAACATTTACACGATTTGCTGCACGTTCGATTTCTACTTTAGCAACAGCAGAATCTTTTAAGCGTACAGTAATGTACTCACGGATTTTGATGTCTTCATGTAATAATGTAGCGTAATCTTTCTCAGCGAACCAACGAGATTCCCAGTCACGGATAACACCGACACGAAGACCAATTGGATTAACCTTCTGACCCATCGATTATCCCTCCTTCTTTTCTGATACCACAACTGTGATGTGGCTTGTGCGTTTGTTAATTTGGCTTGCACGACCCATTGCACGTGGACGGAAACGTTTCAACGTTGGACCTTCGTCAACGAAAACTTTTTCAACAACTAAGTTGTTAATATCCATCTCATAATTGTGCTCTGCATTTGCGATTGCAGATTTTAAAACTTTTTCTACAACTGGAGAAGCAGTTTTTGGTGTGTGGTTAAGGATAGCAATCGCTTCACCCACTTGCTTACCTCGGATTAAGTCTACTACTAAACGAACTTTACGAGGAGCAATACGAACTGTTCTCGCTACTGCTTTAGCTTGCATTGAAGTGCCTCCTCTCATTATCTTCTAGTTTTCTTATCGTCAGCAAGGTGACCTTTATACGTACGAGTTGGTGCGAATTCACCTAACTTATGGCCAACCATATCCTCAGTGATGTACACAGGTACGTGTTTACGACCATCATATACAGCGATTGTGTGTCCGATGAACTGAGGGAAGATAGTTGAACGGCGAGACCAAGTTTTAACAACTTGTTTTTGCTCAGATGCAACTAATTTTTCCATTTTGCTCATTAAGTGATCATCGACAAATGGTCCTTTTTTTAAGCTACGAGCCATTTTGGTGCCTCCCTTCGTGATTGGCGTACGGTTCTTGAAGCGAACCGTACTACAATCCCATTATTTTTTACGACGACGAACGATAAATTTATCAGACGCTTTGTTTTTCTTACGAGTCTTGAATCCAAGAGTTGGTTTACCCCATGGAGACATTGGAGACTTACGTCCGATTGGAGAGCGTCCTTCACCACCACCGTGTGGGTGATCAACCGGGTTCATTACAGAACCACGAACTGTTGGGCGCTTACCTAACCAGCGAGAGCGACCTGCTTTACCGATTTTGATAAGTTCGTGTTGTTCGTTACCAACTTGACCGATTGAAGCGCGACAAGCAGATAATACAAGACGTACTTCACCAGAAGTTAAACGTACAAGTACGTATTTTCCTTCTTTACCAAGTACTTGAGCAGATGTACCAGCAGAACGAACTAATTGTCCGCCACGACCAGGCTTAAGCTCGATGTTATGAACAACAGTACCTACTGGAATGTTGATTAATGGTAATGCGTTACCGATTTTAATGTCAGCTTCAGGGCCAGACATAACTTCCATACCTACTTCTAAAGTTTTAGGAGCAAGAATGTAACGTTTTTCACCGTCAACGTAGTTAATTAATGCGATATTCGCAGAGCGGTTTGGATCGTATTCGATCGTAGCAACGCGTCCTGGAATTCCATCTTTGTTACGCTTAAAGTCGATGATACGGTATTGACGCTTATGTCCGCCACCTTGATGACGTACAGTAATTTTACCTTGGTTATTACGACCAGCCTTTTTGCTTAAAGGAGCAAGTAAAGACTTTTCCGGTCTGTCAGTCGTGATTTCAGCGAAATCATTCGTAGTCATGTTACGACGACCGTTAGTAGTTGGATTATACTTTTTAATTCCCATCTCAATTTCCCTCCTTCTTTAGTAAGAATTAAACGCCTTGGAAGATTTCGATTTCTTTGCTGTCAGCAGTTAGCTTAACGATTGCTTTACGACGACGGCTAGTAAAACCAGCGTGACGACCAACACGTTTTGCTTTCGGCTTGTAGTTCATGATGTTTACTTTGTCTACATTAACACCAAAGATCGCTTCGATAGCGTCTTTAACCTCTGTTTTATTAGATTTAACGTCCACGTCGAACGTGTATTTTTTTTCAGCCATCATTTCCATAGAACGTTCAGTGATAACTGGGCGCTTAATGATATCACGAGGATCTCTCATTATGCAAGCACCTCCTCTACTTTTTCCACTGCCGCTTTTGTCATGATTAGCTTATCATGATGAAGCACATCTAGCACGTTTACGCCATCAGCAGTGATTACTGTTACTCCAGGGATATTGCGAGCAGATAACTCTACAGATTCGTTTGCATCAGCAGTTACGATAAGAGCTTTCTTCTCAACAGTTAATCCTTTAAGTACTGCTACCATGTCTTTTGTTTTTGGTGCATTTAACACTAGGTCTTCAAGAACTACAATGTTGTTCTCAACTACTTTAGTAGCTAATGCAGATTTAATCGCTAAACGACGAACTTTCTTAGGAAGTTTGTACGCATAGCTTCTTGGTGTAGGTCCGAATACCGTACCACCACCACGCCATTGAGGAGAGCGGATAGAACCTTGACGAGCACGTCCAGTTCCTTTTTGACGCCATGGTTTACGACCACCACCGCGAACTTCAGAGCGAGTTTTTACTTTGTGTGTACCTTGACGTAAAGATGCACGTTGCATCATTACAGCTTCGAAAAGTACAGCTTCATTTGGTTCGATACCGAAAATAGCTTCAGCTAATTCGATTTCACCAACCTGTGAACCAGTTTGGTTATATACAGTAACTTTTGGCATTGGAATTCCTCCTTCCTATTGTGAATTATTTACTAACCTTCACAGCGCCTTGAACAACTACAAGAGATTTCTTAGCACCTGGAACGTTACCTTTTACTAGTAATAAGTTGCGCTCAGTGTCAACTTGAACGATTTCTAAGTTTTGGATAGTAACTTGGTCTCCACCCATACGTCCAGCAAGCTTTTTGCCTTTGAATACACGGTTCGGAGCAACTGGCCCCATTGAACCTGGACGACGGTGATAGCGAGAACCATGAGACATAGGTCCGCGAGATTGTCCGTGGCGTTTGATAACACCTTGGAAACCTTTACCTTTAGAAATTCCTGTTACGTCAACGATTTCACCTGCAGCGAAAACTTCAACTTTTACCTCTTGACCAACCTCTAATCCGTCCACGTCTGCATCGCGGATTTCGCGAATGAAGCGCTTAGGAGTTGTAGATGCTTTAGCAGTGTGGCCTTGTTCAGGTTTGTTAGTTAACTTTTCACGTTTATCTTCGAATCCTAACTGGATTGCGTTGTAGCCATCAGTTTCAGTTGTTTTCTTTTGAAGAACAACGTTTGGATTAGCAGCGATTACCGTTACTGGGATTAACTCACCGTTCTCAGCAAATACTTGAGTCATACCGATCTTTCTTCCTAAGATTCCTTTGGTCATGAGTTACACCTCCTACATTTTTAAGTTATATAATTTATAGTTTGATTTCGATATCTACACCAGACGGTAAGTCTAAACGCATTAATGAATCTACTGTTTGTGGAGTAGGACTCACGATATCGATTAAACGTTTGTGTGTGCGCATTTCGAATTGCTCACGAGAATCTTTGTACTTATGAACAGCACGAAGAATTGTGTAAATAGTCTTCTCAGTTGGTAATGGGATCGGACCAGAAACTGTTGCCCCAGAACGCTTAGCTGTTTCTACAATTTTCTCAGCTGATTGATCAAGAATACGGTGATCATAAGCTTTTAAACGGATACGAATTTTTTCTTTTGCCATTATTTTCCCTCCTTCGTTCGCCTATTTCTAAAATAGACCTTCTCCATGGAAATTTCCCCACACCATGCCATGGCAAAGCGGCCGGGTGTGTCAGCAACCTTCCACTTCATCGCAGTCAAAGACCAACATTGTCTATTATACAATGTTATTCGTCTAGATGCAAGCATCTTTTTGTTTGCATCTGCTTTTCTCTACTTTTGCTATTATACATGGCACTTTAAAGAATTTCAAGTTTTCATCTGTTCTTATTCTACTTACAGTTTTTGGATGTTATATTCGTTTTTATATACTATAGAAGAAACCCATTCAAAAACAAAAAATGTGTCTCTTTCTTCTATATTAATAAGCAATAAAAAAACTCAAGGGAGAATCCCTTGAGTTTTTAATAATCTATTTAAAGATTACTCAGCAACGATTGTAGCAACTACACCGTAACCTACTGTACGTCCACCTTCACGAATAGAGAATTTAGTTCCCTCTTCGATAGCGATTGGAGCGATAAGTTCGATAGTCATTTCGATGTTGTCACCAGGCATTACCATTTCAGTACCTTCTGGTAATTGGATGATACCAGTTACGTCAGTTGTACGGAAGTAGAACTGAGGACGGTAGTTAGCGAAGAATGGAGTATGACGTCCACCTTCTTCTTTAGATAATACGAAAACTTCAGCTTTGAATTTAGCGTGAGCTTTTACAGAGCCAGTTTTAGCAAGAACTTGTCCACGTTGGATGTCTTCACGAGCAACCCCACGAAGAAGAGCACCGATGTTGTCTCCAGCTTGAGCTTGGTCAAGAAGTTTACGGAACATTTCTACACCAGTTACAGTTGTAGAAGCATTCTCTTCAGCAAGACCGATGATTTCTACTACGTCACCAACTTTAACGATTCCGCGCTCTACACGACCAGTTGCAACTGTACCACGACCTGTGATAGAGAATACATCCTCGATAGGCATTAAGAATGGTTTGTCAGTTTCACGTTCTGGAGTTGGGATGTAAGCATCAACTTCAGTCATTAATTCAATGATTTTTGCTTCCCAATCAGCTTCTCCTTGAAGAGCTTTAAGAGCAGAACCTTTGATTACAGGAATGTCGTCGCCTGGGAATCCGTATTCAGATAATAGGTCGCGAACTTCCATTTCTACTAATTCTAATAATTCTTCGTCGTCTACCATGTCGCATTTGTTTAAGAATACAACGATGTAAGGAACACCTACTTGACGAGAAAGAAGGATGTGCTCACGTGTTTGAGGCATTGGGCCATCAGCAGCAGATACTACTAAGATACCGCCGTCCATTTGAGCAGCACCAGTGATCATGTTTTTAACATAGTCAGCGTGACCTGGGCAGTCAACGTGTGCATAGTGACGAGTTTCAGTTTCGTACTCAACGTGTGCAGTTGAGATTGTGATTCCGCGCTCTCTTTCTTCTGGAGCAGCGTCGATTTGATCGTATCCGCGTGCTTCAGCACCACCAGCTTTTGCAAGAACTGTAGTGATCGCAGCAGTTAATGTAGTTTTACCATGGTCAACGTGGCCGATTGTACCGATGTTAACATGGGGTTTAGAACGTTCGAATTTAGCTTTAGCCATTCTAAATTCCTCCTTAGTTTATATAGGTTATTTTATATTTAGACTAGAAAGTGAAACTTAAGTCCCACTTTCTAAGCTTACATAAGTAGTTATACTTGAACAATCGATAAAAATCAATTATTCACCTTTATTTTTTTTAATAATTTCTTCAGAAACAGACTTCGGTACTTCTTCATAATGATCAAATGTCATTGAGAATGTTCCGCGTCCTTGAGTGTTAGAACGTAATGCCGTTGCATAACCGAACATTTCAGAAAGTGGAACCATAGCGCGAACAACTTGTGCGTTACCGCGAGCTTCCATACCTTCTACACGTCCACGACGAGATGTTACGTCGCCCATAATGTCACCCATGTACTCTTCAGGAATTACAACTTCAACTTTCATCATTGGCTCAAGAATTACTGGGCTACATTTAGAAACCGCAGCTTTAAGTGCCATAGATGCAGCGATTTTGAACGCCATCTCAGATGAATCGACATCATGGTAAGAACCGTCAACTAACGCAGCTTTAATGTCAACTAGTGGATAACCAGCTAGTACACCATTTTTAAGTGAGTCTTCAAGACCCGCTCCAACAGCTGGGATGTATTCACGTGGAACTACACCACCGACGATTTTGTTTTGGAATTCAAAACCTTTACCTTCTTCATTAGGTTCAAACTCAATCCAAACGTGACCGAATTGTCCACGACCACCAGATTGACGAGCGAACTTACCTTCAACTTTCGCAGCAGCGCGGAAAGTCTCACGGTATGCTACCTGAGGAGCACCAACGTTTGCTTCCACTTTGAATTCACGACGCATACGGTCAACGATGATATCAAGGTGAAGTTCACCCATACCAGCGATGATTGTTTGGCCAGTTTCTTGGTCAGTGTGAGCACGGAATGTTGGATCTTCTTCAGAAAGCTTAGATAATGCTGTACCCATTTTATCTTGGTCAGCTTTAGATTTTGGTTCGATAGCTACAGAGATAACTGGCTCTGGGAATTCCATAGACTCAAGGATAACAAGACTCTTCTCATCACAAAGAGTATCACCAGTAGTAGTATCTTTTAAACCTACAGCAGCAGCGATATCACCAGCGTAAACTGTTGAAATCTCTTCACGGCTGTTAGCGTGCATTTGTAGGATACGACCTACACGCTCACGCTTACCTTTAGTTGAGTTTTTCACGTATGATCCAGAGTTTAACACACCAGAATACACACGGAAGAACGTTAACTTACCAACATAAGGGTCAGTCATGATTTTGAATGCTAAAGCTGCGAATGGTTCTTCATCGCTAGACTTACGTTCGATTTCTTCCTCTGTATCCGGAAGAGTACCTTTAATAGCTGGTACATCTAATGGAGACGGTAGGTAGTCGATAACTGCGTCTAACAGAATTTGAACACCTTTGTTTTTGAATGCAGAACCACAGATTACTGGGAAGAATTCTACAGAAGTTGTAGCCTTACGGATACCAGCTTTAAGCTCTTCTATAGTGATTTCTTCACCTTCTAGGTACTTCATCATCATTTCTTCATCAAGCTCAGCTACCGCTTCAATAAGTTTTCCACGGTATTCTGCAGCTAATTCTTTGTGCTCTTCAGGAATTTCGACACGCTCGATGTCTGTTCCTAAATCGTTACCGTACATGTAAGCACATTCTTCAACAAGGTCAATGATACCATTGAACTCGTCTTCAGCACCGATTGGTAACTGAATTGGATGCGCGTTTGCTTGTAAGCGATCGTGGATTGTTCCTACAGAGTATAAGAAATCTGCACCGATCTTATCCATTTTGTTAACGAATACGATACGAGGTACACCGTAAGTAGTAGCCTGACGCCAAACAGTTTCTGTTTGTGGTTCTACACCAGATTGTGCATCAAGTACTGCTACCGCACCATCAAGTACGCGTAAAGAACGTTCTACTTCTACTGTGAAGTCTACGTGTCCTGGAGTGTCAATGATGTTTACACGGTGACCTTTCCATTGAGCTGTAGTTGCAGCAGAAGTAATTGTGATACCACGCTCTTGCTCTTGCTCCATCCAGTCCATCTGAGATGCACCTTCATGAGTTTCACCGATTTTATGAATACGTCCTGTGTAATACAGAATACGCTCAGTTGCTGTTGTTTTACCAGCATCGATGTGAGCCATGATACCAATATTACGAGTGTTTTCTAAAGAGAACTCTCTAGTCATTTGGTGTCTTGCTCCTTCCATATATGGATTGGATTATTTTATTTTAAGTAGCAAAAAAGCCACTTTATATTGTTACATATGCCAGTGTCTTGTACCCTCATTATGTAAAACGAGCGCCCAACGAAAGGGAGAGGCATTCTCCCTCTCCACACTTCCATAAGCGACAAATAAAGCGGTTTATGCTTACATTTATTTTACGTTGAATCCTACCAACGGTAATGAGCAAATGCTTTGTTAGCTTCTGCCATTTTATGAGTGTCTTCACGTTTCTTAACAGATGCACCAGCATTGTTAGCTGCATCTAAGATTTCGTAAGCTAGACGCTCTTCCATAGTTTTTTCACCACGAAGACGAGCATAGTTTACTAACCAGCGAAGACCTAAAGTTGTACGGCGTTCTGGACGAACCTCAACTGGAACTTGGTAGTTAGCACCACCAACACGACGAGCGCGTACTTCAAGAACAGGCATGATGTTCTTAAGAGCTTGCTCGAATACTTCCATTGGTTCTTTATCTGAACGTTCACGAACGATATCGAAAGCGTTATAAAGAATTGTTTGAGATTTACCTTTTTTACCGTCAACCATCATTTTGTTGATTAGGCGTGTTACTAGTTTCGAATTGTACATTGGATCTGGTAACACGTCACGTTTCGCAACAGGTCCTTTACGAGGCATATTGAGTTCCTCCTTTCATTATAAGTTTATTATTTTTTAGCAGGTTTTGGTCGCTTAGTACCATATTTAGAACGTCCTTGCATACGTTTGTCAACACCAGCTGTATCAAGCGCTCCACGAACGATGTGGTAACGTACCCCTGGTAAATCCTTTACTCGACCACCGCGAATTAATACTACGCTATGCTCTTGTAGGTTATGACCGATACCTGGGATGTAAGCTGTAACTTCAATACCGTTTGTTAAACGTACACGAGCGTATTTACGTAACGCTGAGTTAGGTTTCTTTGGAGTCATTGTACCAACACGAGTACATACACCACGTTTTTGAGGTGCAGAGATATCAGTTGATTTTTTCTTTAAAGAGTTAAAACCTTTGTTTAACGCAGGTGATTTAGATTTCCATACTTTATCAGTACGACCATTTCTCACTAATTGGTTAATAGTAGGCATTTGATTATCCTCCCTTCGCATGTTTGTATGACCACATATCCAGGTGGTTCATTATTAGTTGAAAACAAAGTTTTTGCAAGGAAGAGCAAATGCTCTCTCCTCACAAAAACAGTTTTAACTTATTATTCCTATTGCTGAAGCTCCTACTTGAATCCCCGAAACTTTTCCAAGCTTACGAACTGATTCAACTTTTGTTATGGGTATGTTATGTTGCAAAGCAGTGCGAATGATAACATGGGTTAACCGCACATCAGCATCTTCCGCAATAACAACTTCTTTAACTATACCATTTTTGATTGCTTCCAATGTTCGTTTATGACCAACGACTACATTTTCAGCATTTGACACTTTTTGATAAGACATATAAATATCCTCCAAAGCATCATTCAGGAGCAACCTTGATTATAGTAACATTTTGACTCATACAATGTCAACTAGGATTAGATGTTTTTATACAAAATTTACGACGGAAAATTTTACTGTTCCACATAAATCTCATCGTTTTCTACATTCATGTCATCTTGTGTTGTTTTTACAAGGTCCACTTTGCGATAACGATTCATACCTGTTCCAGCAGGAACAAGTTTACCGATAATAACGTTCTCTTTCAATCCTAGAAGCTCATCACGTTTACCTTTAATTGCTGCATCAGTTAAGACACGAGTTGTTTCTTGGAATGATGCTGCAGATAAGAATGAATCAGTTTCAAGTGAAGCTTTTGTAATACCAAGTAAAACAGGTCTAGCTGTCGCTGGTTGTTTACCTTGTAGTAACACCTTCGCATTCGCATCAGTAAACTGATGGATATCTAGTAATGTTCCTGGTAATACATCTGTTTCACCCGCATCACTTACACGAACTTTACGTAGCATTTGACGTACCATTACTTCTACGTGTTTGTCGCCAATTTCTACCCCTTGCATACGGTATACTTTTTGAACTTCACGTAATAAGTATTCTTGAACTGCCGTAATGTCCGTTACTTTTAGTAATTCTTTCGGATCAATAGAACCTTCTGTTAACTCTTTACCGTGGCTAATTGGCTGTCCTGGAGTTACTTTCAGACGAGCACCGTAAGGAATAGCATACGTACGAGCTTCAACTTCACCCTGTACAACTACTTCTTGACGATCTTTAACATCGTTGATCGCTGCGATAACACCGTCGATTTCACTGATAACTGCCTGACCTTTCGGATTACGAGCTTCAAAGATCTCTTGGATACGAGGTAAACCTTGTGTGATATCATCTCCGGCAACCCCACCTGTATGGAACGTACGCATCGTTAACTGTGTACCTGGCTCACCGATAGATTGAGCTGCGATAATACCTACCGCTTCTCCTACTTCTACGTCTGTACCAGTTGCTAAGTTACGACCGTAACACTTCTTACATACACCATGGCGAGTATTACACGTAAACGCTGAACGAATGTTTACAGTTTCAACACCCGAATTTTCAACGATATGAGCGATATCTTCAGTAATTAATTGATTTTCAGCAACTAATACTTCACCTGTTTCAGGATGTTTTACAGTTTTTCTTGCAAAACGTCCAACAAGACGATCATATAATGACTCAATTACTTCATTACCCTCTTTAATCGCACCGATTAGTAAACCACGATCTGTTCCACAATCATCTTCACGAACAATTACATCTTGTGCAACGTCTACAAGACGACGTGTTAAGTAACCAGAATCGGCAGTCTTAAGTGCTGTATCGGCAAGACCTTTACGAGCACCATGCGTAGAGATGAAGTACTCAAGTACTGTTAAACCTTCACGGAAACTTGATTTGATCGGAAGTTCAATGATACGACCAGATGGATTGGCCATCAGACCACGCATACCAGCAAGCTGAGTGAAGTTAGATGCGTTACCACGGGCACCGGAATCACTCATCATGAAGATTGGGTTGCGTTTATTCAAGGACTTCATCAGTTTTCCTTGGATAACATCTTTTGCATTACTCCAAATAGAGATAACGCGATCGTAACGCTCTTCTTCCGTGATTAAACCGCGACGGAATTGTTTAATCACATTATCTACTTTTGCTTGTGCTTCGTGGAGAATTTCATCTTTTTCACCTAATACAAGAATGTCAGATACCCCAACTGTAATACCAGCTTTTGTAGAGTATATAAATCCTAGGTTCTTCATACGGTCAAGCATGCGAGACGTCTCTGTAATTTTGAAACGCTTGAATACTTCTGCAATGATGTTACCAAGGATTTTCTTGCTAAATGGTGCCACTTCTTCGCGACTAGCAATAATTTCTTTAATGTTCGCACCTTTTTCAACGAAATATTCCGCTGGTGTTTCTTTTTCAAGGTTTGAATTTGTTGGTTCATTAATATAAGGGAACGACTCTGGTAAGATTTCGTTAAATATTAATTTACCAACTGTTGTTAATAGAAGCTTACTCTTCTGCTCTTCAGTAAATGTTACATTATTTACTGAACTTGCAGCAACTGCAACACGTGTGTGCAGATGTACATATCCATTTTGGTATGCAAGTATTGCTTCGTTTGCATCTTTGAAGACCATACCTTCACCGATTGCACCTTCACGCTCAAGTGTTAAGTAGTAGTTACCTAATACCATATCCTGAGATGGAGTAACAACTGGTTTTCCGTCTTTTGGATTCAAGATGTTTTGTGCCGCTAACATAAGAATACGAGCTTCTGCTTGTGCTTCTGATGATAACGGAACGTGAACCGCCATTTGGTCACCATCAAAGTCCGCATTGTATGCAGTACATACAAGTGGATGAAGACGGATTGCACGACCTTCTACTAATGTAGGTTCAAACGCCTGGATACCAAGACGGTGAAGTGTTGGTGCGCGGTTTAGAAGTACTGGATGTTCTTTGATCACAGATTCTAAAACGTCCCAAACTTCAGGTTGTACACGCTCGATTTTACGTTTCGCACTCTTAATGTTGTGTGCTAATCCTTTTTCCACTAACTCTTTCATAACGAAAGGTTTGAACAGTTCAAGCGCCATTTCTTTCGGTAATCCACATTGGTACATCTTTAAGTTCGGTCCTACAACGATTACAGAACGACCAGAGTAGTCAACACGTTTACCTAGTAAGTTTTGACGGAAACGTCCTTGTTTACCTTTAAGCATGTGAGATAGTGATTTTAATGGACGGTTACCTGGTCCAGTAACTGGACGGCCACGGCGACCATTATCGATTAATGCGTCTACAGCTTCTTGTAACATACGTTTTTCGTTTTGAACGATGATGCTTGGTGCACCTAAGTCCAATAGACGTTTTAAACGGTTGTTACGGTTAATTACACGACGGTATAAGTCGTTTAAATCAGAAGTAGCAAAACGTCCACCATCCAACTGTACCATTGGGCGTAGTTCTGGTGGGATAACTGGAAGAACATCTAGGATCATCCAAGATGGGTGATTTCCAGAGTTACGGAATGCTTCTAATACTTCTAGACGTTTAATAGCACGAGTACGTCGTTGTCCTTGTGCTGTTTTTAATTCTTCTTTTAAGAAGTCTACTTCTTTATCTAAATCGATGTCTTGTAATAGCTTTTTAATCGCTTCTGCACCCATAGCAGCCTGGAATGTGCTGCCATATCGATCACGATATGCACGGTATTCTTTTTCAGAAAGTAATTGCTTCTTATCAAGTGGTGTATCTCCACTTTCTGTTACAACATAAGAAGCGAAATAAATTACTTCTTCAAGCGCGCGAGGGGACATGTCTAAGACAAGTCCCATGCGGCTCGGGATACCTTTGAAATACCAAATATGAGATACAGGAGCAGCTAATTCGATATGACCCATACGTTCACGACGAACTTTTGCACGCGTTACTTCAACGCCACATCGATCACAAACTACACCTTTATAACGTACACGTTTATATTTTCCGCAATGACATTCCCAGTCCTTTTGTGGTCCGAAAATACGCTCACAGAACAAGCCGTCTTTTTCAGGCTTTAACGTACGATAATTAATCGTTTCTGGTTTCTTAACTTCACCGTATGACCAAGAACGAATCTTGTCAGGTGAAGCAAGTCCAATCTTCATATATTCAAAGTTATTTACATCTATCAAGGGGCCTACCTCCCTTTTAGTCTACAGGTTATCCCAATTATTCCTTAGTTGTCTCAACTTCGACATTCAATTTATCTGCTGATTGATGATCATCGTCATCTTCCGTATCACGCATTTCAATTTCTGTGTCATCGCTAGACATCATTTTAACGTCCATACCTAAACTTTGCAGTTCTTTAATCAATACTTTGAATGATTCTGGAACGCCTGGTTCTGGAACATTTTCGCCTTTAACAATTGCTTCATACGTCTTAACACGTCCAATAACATCATCAGACTTCACTGTTAAGATTTCTTGAAGAGTATAAGCAGCACCGTAAGCTTCAAGTGCCCAAACCTCCATCTCACCGAAACGCTGTCCACCGAACTGAGCTTTACCTCCAAGAGGTTGCTGCGTTACAAGTGAGTATGGTCCAGTAGAACGAGCATGAAGTTTATCGTCAACCATGTGCGCAAGTTTGATCATATACATGACACCAACAGATACGCGGTTATCGAATGGTTCACCAGTACGTCCGTCATACAGGATTGTTTTCGCGTCATTTGCCATACCAGCTTCTTCAATTGTGCCCCATACATCTTCCTCACGAGCACCATCGAATACTGGTGTTGCAATGTGAATACCAAGATATCTTGCTGCCATACCAAGATGAAGCTCTAATACCTGACCGATATTCATACGAGATGGTACCCCTAATGGGTTTAACATGATATCGATTGGCGTACCGTCTGGTAAGTAAGGCATATCTTCTTCTGGTAAAATACGAGAGATAACACCTTTGTTACCGTGACGTCCGGCCATCTTGTCACCTTCAGAAATTTTACGTTTTTGAACGATATATGCACGTACAAGTTGATTCACGCCTGGTGGCAATTCATCGCCATCTTCACGGTTGAATACTTTTACGTCTAAGATAATACCGCCACCACCGTGTGGTACACGTAGTGATGTATCACGTACTTCACGCGCTTTTTCACCGAAGATTGCATGTAATAGACGTTCTTCTGCCGTTAATTCTGTTACACCTTTTGGTGTTACTTTACCAACAAGTAGGTCTCCATCTTTTACTTCAGCACCGACGCGAATAATACCGCGCTCGTCAAGGTTACGAAGTGCATCTTCTCCAACATTCGGGATATCACGTGTAATTTCTTCTGGTCCAAGCTTCGTATCACGAGCTTCTGACTCATATTCTTCAATATGAATAGAAGTGTACACATCATCTTTTACAAGGCGCTCACTCATGATGATCGCATCCTCGTAGTTATAACCGTCCCATGTCATGAAGCCAACAAGCACGTTACGTCCAAGTGCTAATTCGCCTAGTTCCATAGAAGGACCATCCGCAAGGATTTCACCTTTTACAACTTCATTTCCAACACTTACGATTGGACGTTGGTTGTAACAAGTTCCTTGGTTAGAACGAATGAATTTCTGCATTTTGTAGCGATCTAAGTCGCCTTTTACTGTTTGACCGTCAACTTCTACATAACGACGTACCCAAATTTCACGTGCTTCTACGCGCTCAACAACACCAGGGTATTTACAGATTACTGCAGCACCTGAGTCTTTTGCTGATACGTACTCCATACCTGTACCTACAATCGGAGATTCCGGATTCATTAACGGAACCGCCTGACGTTGCATGTTCGCTCCCATAAGTGCGCGGTTAGAGTCATCGTTTTCTAAGAACGGAATACAAGCTGTCGCTGCCGACACTACTTGTTTTGGAGATACATCCATGTAGTCAATGCGCTCTTTATTTGTGACAATGTTTTCACCACGGAAACGAGCTACGATATCTTCATCAAGGAATTCTCCTTCTTCAGATAATTTCATATTCGCTTGGGCTACAACATAATTATCTTCTTCATCTGCTGTTAAATAATCAACATGCCCTGTTACGAGACCAGTTTCTGGGTCAACACGACGGTATGGTGTTTCGATGAAACCAAACTCATTTACTTTCGCGAACGAAGATAATGAGTTAATCAAACCGATGTTTGGTCCCTCTGGTGTTTCAATTGGACACATACGACCATAGTGAGAGTAGTGAACGTCACGTACTTCAAAGCCTGCGCGCTCACGCGTTAAACCACCGGGTCCTAATGCAGATAGTCTTCGTTTGTGAGTTAACTCTGCTAATGGGTTTGTTTGGTCCATGAACTGAGATAACTGAGAACTTCCGAAGAACTCTTTAATAGATGCAATAACAGGACGAATATTGATTAATGCCTGTGGTGTAATTGCATTTGTATCTTGAATCGACATTCTCTCACGAACAACACGTTCCATACGAGAAAGACCGATACGGAATTGGTTTTGTAATAGTTCTCCTACTGAACGCAGACGACGGTTTCCTAAGTGGTCAATATCATCTGTATCCCCTACTTTGTATAGTAAGTTGAAGAAGTAACTAATAGAAGCCAGAATATCACCTGGTGTGATGTGTTTTACATCGCGAGTAATATTTGCATTCCCAATTACGTTGATAGAACGTTCGCCTTCTGATTCTGGAGCATAAATCTTAATAGATTGCAGCTCAACATCGCCTTCTACCACTCCACCCATTGGTTTCGCTGTTTTGAATCCAATGTTTTTCTCTAAGTAAGGTAAAATGCGATCCAGTGTACGACGATCTAAGATTGTTCCTTCTGCCGCTAAAATTTCACCAGTTTCTGGATCCACTAATGTTTCAGCTAAACGTTGGTTAAACAATCTGTTTTTAATGTGTAGCTTTTTGTTGATCTTATAGCGACCTACATTTGCTAAATCATAGCGCTTTGGATCAAAGAAACGAGACACAAGTAAGCTCTTTGCATTTTCTACTGTTGGTGGTTCACCAGGACGTAGACGCTCATAAATTTCAAGCAATGCTTTTTCTGTGCTATCTGTGTTGTCTTTTTCTAACGTATTGCTTAAGTATTCGTTATCACCTAAAAGCTCGGTGATTTCTTGATCAGAGCCAAACCCTAATGCGCGTAACAAAACAGTTACAGGAAGTTTACGCGTACGGTCAATACGCACATATACAACATCCTTAGCATCTGTTTCATACTCTAACCAAGCTCCGCGGTTTGGAATTACAGTAGCAGTAAAACCACGTTTTCCGTTTTTATCCACTTTGCCACTATAGTATACGCTTGGAGAGCGAACTAACTGGGAAACGATAACACGTTCTGCACCGTTAATTACGAATGTTCCAGTCTCTGTCATGAGTGGGAAATCTCCCATGAACACATCTTGTTCTTTTACTTCACCAGTTTCCTTGTTGATTAGACGCACTTTTACACGAAGTGGTGCTGCATACGTCACATCACGCTCTTTGCATTCGTCTACAGAGTATTTAGGTTCACCTAAGCTGTAGTCGATAAATTCAAGCGATAGATTTCCCGTAAAGTCTTCGATCGGAGAAATGTCCTGGAACATTTCTCGCAAACCCTCATCAAGAAACCACTGATAAGAAGAGGTTTGAATTTCGATAAGATTTGGTAACTCTAATACTTCACTAATACGGGCATAACTTCTTCGTTGGCGGTGGCGTCCGTATTGAACTAGTTGACCTGTCAACTGCTTCACCCCTCAAATCATGAGTATTATAAATGCACAAAAAAAATTGTGCAAAATCACAAATAAATACAACTACTGCTATTAGCGTAGTTTTTTCTCTTAAAGATAGATACGTTGAGTCTTTCTACCTGCTCAAAAAAGAAAAATGGCTTCTTTAAGAAAACCATCATTCTGTTTCATAATCTGCTGATTTTACTATCTTTTCCAAGAGAAACAAAAATATACATCTTTCTCAACGCAGAAAATCATATATTGGCATTGTATAATGTTAACATAGCCAAAAATAACCGTCAACGCTTTTTTGATTTTATGATATAATATCCTTTTTTCTTTTCTACAACTTCAACTTCAGAAAATACTTCTTCTAGTTTCTTCAGCGCAGATGGTGCACCTTGTTTCTTTTGAATAACAATCCACAATTCTCCACCTGAAACCAAATACTCCACAGCCTTTTCTAAAATCTCGTGCACGACATCTTTACCAGCACGAATTGGAGGGTTAGATAGAATAGCAGCATACTTGCCATCTACATTTTCATAGACGCTACTTTGGAAAATACGTATATTCTCGATTCTGTTATTAGCGGCGTTTTCTTTCGCAAGCCCAAGCGCCCTTTCATTCACATCCACCATGTGAACGTCGCGACCTTGAAACTCTTTCGCTAACGACAAACCAATAGGACCGTATCCGCAACCTACGTCTAATATATCACCTTTAATATCCGGCATTTGAAACGCTTCAATTAAAAGACGAGAACCAAAGTCCACTTCGTTTTTCGAGAACACCCCATGGTCAGATAAAAAAGTAAATCGAGATTCACGAAGTGTAAATTCCCATCGTTTACGATCACTTTTACTAGAAGGGTCGTTAGAAAAATAATGGTCTGCCATATGGCCACCTCTTTTCTTTACAGTTAAAAAAAAAGCTCGCATGAGAGCGAGCTTTTTTTAAAGCATCAAAAGTTAATTACTTAACTTCTACAGCAGCGCCAACTTCTTCAAGTTTAGCTTTCATTTCTTCAGCTTCCTCTTTAGAAACGCCTTCTTTGATTGCTTTTGGAGTGTTGTCAACTAATTCTTTAGCTTCTTTTAAGCCAAGACCAGTGATTTCACGTACAGCTTTGATAACTTTGATTTTTTGAGCGCCAGCACTTGCAAGTACTACGTCAAATTCAGTTTTCTCAGCAGCAGCTTCACCAGCGCCACCAGCTACAGCTACAGGAGCAGCAGCAGTTACGCCGAATTCTTCCTCGATAGCTTTTACTAAGTCGTTAAGTTCTAATACAGTCATAGATTTAACTGCTTCAATGATTTGTTCTTTAGTCATTGTAAATATCCTCCCTTAAATAGGTTTGTATTGTTTTATAGATAACAAGTAATTATCTTTTAAAAAATTAAGCGCCTTGCTCTTCCTTTTGCTCTGCAACTGCTTTAGTAGCAAGTGCAAGGTTACGGATTGGAGCTTGAAGAACGCTAAGAAGCATAGAAAGTAAGCCTTCACGTGATGGAAGAGTAGCGATAGCTTTAACCTCATCAAGTGTTACAAGTTTACCTTCGATTACGCCCGCTTTAATTTCTAAAGCTTCATGTTTTGTAGCGAAGTCGTTTAATACTTTCGCAGGAGCAACTACATCCTCGTTACTGAACGCGATTGCGTTTGGTCCTGTTAAGAATTCGTTTAACTCAGCCATTTCAGCAGACTCTGCAGCACGACGAGTTAAAGAGTTTTTGTAAACTTTGAACTCAACGCCAGCCTCACGTAAGTTTTTACGTAATTCTGTTACTTCAGAAACTGTTAAACCACGGTAGTCAACAACGATTGTAGATTTACTCTCACGAAGTTTTTCAGCGATTTCAGTTACAACTTGTTGTTTAGTTTCGATTACTTTGCTCATGTTATTACACCTCCTGTAGATTATATAGAAGATGTACCGAAAGTGCACTAAAAACCTCCATGCCCAACTTGTAGACATGGAGGCATATAGTCACAGAAAAAAGATTCCGCTTCGTATATTAACACCTAGGTAGGAAATTAAGTCGAATGACACCTACTGTCTACGGTACACTATTTAAATTCACAACATAAATAATTATATTAAAACTTCTTTATGAAGTCAACTTCCAATTTTTACGCAAGTGTAGAAACGTCTACGCGTACGCCAGGTCCCATTGTAGAAGCAACAGTTGCATTCTTCATGTAAGTACCTTTTGCAGCAGCCGGCTTAGCTTTTTGTAGCGTGTCAGCAATTGTTTTGAAGTTTTCTACTAATTTAGCATCTTCGAAAGATACTTTACCGATTGGAACGTGGATGTTACCAGCTTTATCAACGCGGTATTCAACTTTACCAGCTTTGATTTCGTTAACAGCTTTAGTTACATCGAAAGTAACTGTTCCAGTTTTAGGGTTTGGCATTAAACCTTTAGGTCCTAATACGCGACCAAGTTTACCAACTTCACCCATCATGTCAGGAGTTGCTACTACTACATCGAAATCGAACCAACCTTGTTGGATTTTACCGATGTAATCAGCATCGCCTACGAATTCAGCGCCAGCAGCTTCAGCTTCTTTTGCTTTTTCGCCTTTAGCGAATACTAATACACGTTGTACTTTACCAGTACCGTGTGGAAGAACAACTGCGCCACGAATTTGTTGGTCAGCTTTCTTAGGGTCAACACCTAAACGGAATGCAGCTTCTACAGTCGCATCAAATTTAGCTGTGTTTGTTTTCTTTACTAATTCTACTGCTTCTGTTGCAGAGTAAGCAGCTGCACGATCAACAAGCTTCGCAGCTTCTACGTACTTTTTACCTCTTTTAGCCATTTTTATTTCCTCCTCGAATGTGGTTTTAGCGGAATAACCTCCCACGTTTACGCCTTTTTTTCAGGGCTGACCTGAGGATGCGCGCCATCCTTTTATTTAAAAAACGATAATCATTTACGATAATAAAGGTTGCGAATTGGAATTCCAGACCCGCAACCTTTTTTTAAAAACAAATCGAATTAGTCTTCGATAACGATGCCCATACTGCGTGCAGTACCTTCAACCATACGCATTGCAGCTTCTACACTAGCAGCGTTTAGGTCAGGCATTTTAGTTTCAGCGATTTCGCGTACTTTATCACGCTTAACAGTTGCCACTTTATTACGGTTTGGTTCACCAGAACCAGACTCAATACCAGCTACTTTCTTAAGAAGAACAGCAGCAGGAGGAGTTTTAGTAATGAAAGTGAATGAACGGTCCTCAAATACCGTAATTTCAACAGGGATGATAAGACCAGCTTGATCTGCTGTACGAGCGTTGAACTCTTTACAGAAGCCCATGATGTTAACACCTGCTTGTCCTAATGCTGGACCAACTGGTGGAGCTGGGTTAGCTTTACCTGCAGGAATTTGAAGCTTTACCATTTTAATTACCTTTTTAGCCACGAGACACACCTCCTTAAGTCCGTGATGTGGTCAATTGGACAGTGATTTGCCCTCCCACGTCATATTTTATCTGTAACGATAAAATCTTTCAAAAAACGTCTCCGATAACGAAGACGTACTGACTTAAAAGATATTATCACTTTTTACAATTCATTTCAAGTTTCATTTTATAATTTTTCAATTTGATGGAAGTCAAGTTCAACTGGAGTCTCGCGACCAAACATGTCTACAAGTACACTAACTTTTTTCTTCTCCACATCAATTTCTTCAATAGCACCTGTATAATCTGCGAATGGACCCTCATTTACACGTACTGTCTCATGAAGTTCAAAGTCGAAATCAACCACTTCGTTGTCCATTCCCATATGTTTCATAATGGAAACAACTTCCTCTTCTAATAGAGGAGATGGTTTAGATCCAGAACCCGAAGAACCAACAAAACCTGTTACACCCGGTGTATTACGAACAACATACCAAGAGTCATCAGTCATGATTAGTTCCACCAACACGTAACCTGGGAACACTTTTCTTTTCATTAATTTTTCTTTACCATTTTTCATTTCTACTTCTACTTCTTCCGGGACAACAACACGGAAAATTTTATCTTGCATACCCATCGATTCTACACGTTTCTCTAGGTTTGCTTTTACTTTATTTTCATATCCAGAATAAGTATGGACAACATACCAACTTTTTTCCATTCATTTAGGACGAGCGTCCTTCCCTCCCTGACGTACATTTTTTTGCGCAAATGAAAAAACCCGTTCACCGGGCTTTTACACAGTTCTTATAAATAACATTATATCATGGATAAGTGCTTCTTATTCAAGAATTAACCAAGAATTAACCGAATTAAAGAAGAAATGCCCATATCAACTACTGCGAAGAAAATCGCAAAGAACACAACTGTAGCGATAACAGTCGCTGTTGAGCGGAGTAATTCATCTTTTTTAGGCCAACTTACTTTTTTCATTTCGCGACCTACATCGCCGAAAAAGTTCGTTAAACGCATCTACGGGACCTCCAGTGTATTATTTCAATTATTTATTTTGTTTCCTTGTGAACTGTATGCTTATTGCATGTTTTACAAAACTTCTTTATCTCAAGTCGCTCTACTGAGCTCGTATCTTTCATCGTAGAGTAGTTTCGATTTTTACACTCTTCACATGAGAGTACAACTTTTTTTCTCATTAGTTACACCAGCCTTGTAACGTTATGTCCCTAAAAATGTATCATACAACAAAAGACAATGTCAATGTCATGACTCGCACTCTCTTTACAAAAAGAAAACAGGTGAATTAATTTACACCTGCGGTACTTTCTATGAATTTAAATTTGTACTCTCTCTCATTTCCATATATCGTTCCAACTTCCTTTTCACACGCTGCAATGCATTATCAATGGATTTCACATGCCTGTTTAACTGTTCTGAAATTTCTTGATAGGAACGGCCATCTAAGTATAAAGAGAGTACTTTTCTTTCTAAATCGCTTAATAATTCAGATATTTTTGATTCTATGTCGCTATATTCTTCCTGACTTATAATCATTTCTTCAGGATCAGTTACTTTCGCTTCCGAAATAACATCTAACAGTGTTCGATCAGATTCCTCATCGTAAATTGGCTTATCTAAAGACACATACGAATTTAATGGAATATGTTTTTGCCTTGTTGCTGTTTTAATAGCGGTAATAATTTGTCGAGTGATACACAGTTCAGCAAATGCTTTGAATGAAGACAGCTTGTCCTCTTTATAATCACGAATAGCTTTAAACAATCCAATCATACCTTCTTGAACAATATCTTCTCGATCGGCACCCACTAAGAAATAAGATCTTGATTTCGCGCGAACAAAGTTCTTATATTTGTGAATTAAATATTCTAGAGCGTCAGTATTACCTTTTCGAACTAACTCAACGATTGCCTCATCCTCTAAATCACGAAATGTAACGTCGCCTACACTTACGAAGCCTGCTTCCACCTTGATCCCTCCGACCGCTATTGATTTAGCAATATTATACAGTAAAAAGATAAAGAGCGTCAATGCTTCAACGCTCTCCTCTTCTTAATTTTTCTAACTTTTCTGTAACATCTTTACTAAATATCTTTCGCATGGCTGGTTGCTTTTCTTTCGTGTCTTTCGTACGTCTTCTTACTTGTTGCTCCATCGCTTGTACTTCTAACTCTAATTCACGCGCAGATTTCCGAAGGGCACCTTGCGCAAATATAACCCATTGTTCCGTATAATCAGAAGTCGCAACATATATTTGTGTATTAATATTTCTAAGCTCGATTGCAAGTTTCTCTATCTTTTCGTCCGCAGTTTGATTCTTACGCGTGAATATTACTTCCACCCGCGATTGTTTCATCTTTTTTTCAATACCATGCACTGTATAAGCATCAAAAACTATCATTACTTTCGTTCCTGTATAACCTTGATAATCCGCCATCTTATCAATAAGTGCGTCTCTTGATGATTGCAAATCTACATCCCGTAGTTCCTTCAAGTCTCCCCAAGCCCCGATAATGTTGTAACCGTCAACGATTAAAATATCGTTCATTTTTTATTTACCAATTTCGTGACGTTTACGATATACCTCATACATTAACAAACTTGCGGCTACTGAAGCATTTAAGGATGTAACTTTACCAACCATTGGTAAAGTAATTAGGAAATCACATTTTTCACCAATAATACGACTCATACCTTTTCCTTCACTACCGATTACTAATCCGATTGGCATTTTACCATCTAAATTGCGGTAATCTGTTTTCCCTTTGGCATCTGTACCAGCAATCCAAAGTCCACGCTCTTTTAATTCATCAATTGTACGAGATAGATTTGTTACACGCGCAACAGGAATATATTCAATTGCCCCAGTCGACGCTTTCGCAACTGACGCTGTAAGTCCTACTGCTCTTCTTTTCGGAATAATAATTCCATGAGCTCCCGTCGCATCAGCTGTACGCATAATAGAACCTAGATTATGTGGATCTTCAATTTCATCTAAAATTAAGAAGAACGGATCTTCATTACGTTTTTCTGCTACTTTAAATAAATCTTCTAGCTCGGCATATTGATATGCAGCTACTTGAGCAATTACACCTTGATGATTTCCCTCAACTAATTGATCTAATTTCTTCTTTGGTGCGTGTTGCAAAATAACCTTATTTTCCTTCGCTAATGCCAGTACAATCTGTACTTGCCCTTTGGCAGCACCTTCTGCGATCCAAATTTTATTAATATCTCTCCCTGATCGTAACGCTTCAATTACAGGGTTACGTCCGATAATATATTCACTACTCATGATGATGTGCTCCCTTCATTTTCTTCTAAAACAGCAATTGCCTTATATACAATTTCGTCTAATCTTTCACGATTATTTAATAAGTGATGATAACCGATTAAAGCTTCCAAAGCTGTACTATATCGGTATGTTTGTACATCCGTATTTTTCGGAACAGTACCCGAATTCGCATTTCGCCCTCTTCTCAGTACTGCCTCTTCTTCCTCTGTCAAAAATGCCGTCTCTAATAAATGATAAACAACTTTCGCCTGTGCTTTTGCCGAAACAAAGCTCGTCCCTAAGCGATGTAATTGATTAGGGCGAACTGTTCCTTTTTGAAGGAGGTGATAACGGATATATTGTTCATATACCGCATCACCCATATATGCTAACGCTAAGCTGTTCAATTGCTTTGCATCAATCATTTTTATCCTCTTTTCCATCTTGTACCTTGAGCGGTATCTTCTAAAATAATATTACGTTCTTTTAAATCATCGCGAATTTGATCGGATAATGCGAAATCACGATTTTTACGAGCTTCAATACGCTTTTGGATAAGCGCCTCAATTTCTTCATCAAGTAATTCTTCTTGCGCTATTTCTAATCCTAAAATATCAAATAATGTTTCAAGTTGTTTCACGTATGCTCCAATTACAACTTTAGAAGTATGTTCTTCTAATAAATATTGATTTGCATGATTTGCTACATTATATAATTCAGTAATCGCATTAGCCGTATTGAAATCATCATCCATTGCCTCTTCAAATGCAGCCTGGAATTTTTCCATTTCAGCTAACCATTTCTCATTATGATCTGTTAAATCTGTACTACTTTCCATACGATGTTTTAAATTACCGTAAGCTGTTTTAATTCTTTCTAGCCCATTATTCGTACTTTGTAATAACTCTTCACTAAAGTTAATTGGATGACGGTAATGCACTGATAACATAAAGAATCTAATTAACTGTGGATCATATTGCTTAATGATATCGTGAACTAAAATGAAGTTCCCAAGTGACTTAGACATTTTCTCATTATCAATATTAATATATCCATTATGCATCCAGTAACGTGCAAATGTTTTTCCAGTCAACGCCTCGGACTGTGCGATTTCATTTTCATGATGAGGAAACGACAGGTCTTGACCACCAGCATGAATATCAATTGTATCCCCCAAATATTTACGTGCCATCGCTGAGCATTCAATATGCCATCCTGGGCGTCCTTTCCCCCATGGGCTTTCCCAGAAGATTTCTCCTTCTTTCGCAGCTTTCCATAAAGCAAAGTCAAGAGGGTCTTGTTTCTTTTCTCCTACTTCAATACGTGCACCGTGACGTAAGTCTGCGATTGGTTGATGCGATAATTTACCGTAACCCTCGAATTCTTTCGTTCTAAAGTACACATCACCTTCTGATTCATATGCATACCCTTTATTCACAAGTTCGTGAATAAATTCAATAATGATATCCATATTTTCCGTTACACGCGGATGAACCGTCGCATGTTTGCAACCCAGTGCCGTTACATCTTCAAAGTAAGCTTCAACAAAACGATCCGCAATTGTTGGCACATCTTCGCCCAATTCATTTGCAGCCTTAATTAATTTATCATCCACGTCAGTAAAGTTAGATACATACTGCACATCATATCCTTTATATTCTAAGTAACGGCGTACCGTATCAAATACCATAGGTGGTCTTGCATTCCCAATGTGAATGTAGTTATAAACTGTAGGTCCGCACACATACATCTTTACCTTATTTTCTTCTAGTGGAATAAACTCTTCCTTTTGACGCGTTAACGTATTATAAATGTGAATAGTCATTTTTATCCTTCCTTTCTACCTTTACTTCGAGTTGCTTTCTCAATTTATCAAGTTCTGCTTCCATAACCTTTAATTTGTCAAAAATTGGGTCCGGAAGATCAGAATGATTTAATTCTTGACCAATCTTTACTCCATTTTGAATAACGACTCGACCAGGTATGCCTACAACTGTAGAATGCGCAGGGACTTCTTTTAATACGACAGATCCTGCTCCAATTTTAGAATTCTCTCCAACCGTAATCGATCCTAGTACTTTAGCACCTGTTGCAATTAATACATTATCCTGAATTGTAGGATGCCTCTTTCCTTTTTCTTTACCGGTACCACCTAATGTAACACCCTGATAAATTGTTACATTATCACCAATTTCACACGTTTCTCCAATCACAACTCCCATTCCATGATCAATGAAAAAACGACGACCAATAGTTGCTCCTGGATGAATCTCAATGCCAGTAAAAAAACGACTTACTTGTGAAATCCAGCGTGCAATAAAGAAAAAATTCCTTTTATAAAAAGCATGTGCAATTCGATGGGACCAAACTGCATGTAATCCAGAGTAAGTTAAAATGACTTCGAAATAACTTCGTGCCGCTGGATCCTGTTCAAAAACGACTCCAATATCTTCCCGAAGCCTCTTAAACATCGATGTTCCCTCCCCTTTATGGGCTGCTTTTTTCGAATGAACTAACTCCCTTAACTCCCCACTTCCCCCTAAATCTTTATACAAGGAGATAAAACTTATACTCATATCCTATTTTGGTATAAAAAAAAGACGCCTCTGTCATATCGACAGAGACGCCTTATAAGCGCGGTTCCACTCTGTTTAGGCTAAAGAAAGCCTCAAACTCATCCATGATAACGGTGTACACCGCTTCTGTTTACTTTCCGCCCTAAGACGTTCTACGAAATAATTCGCTGTTCAACAGAAGACTCGAAGGGGCATTTCAAAAATCCGCTTATAAACCACTTCCAGCCTAAAGGTGGTTCTCTCTGTAAAAAGCCTGATTTTCTACTTCTCCTTCTCGTCGCTTTTCCTTATTAGGTTTTAAGTATACTTATTATATTTCTAAATCTAGAAAATGTTAACCAATTACTTTTTGAATACGATTTAAAACTTTTTCTTTTCCAAGAAGAGCAATCGCATTAGGAAGTTCTGGGCCATGCGTTTGTCCAGTAGTAGCAACACGGATTGGCATAAATAAGTTTTTACCTTTATGTCCTGTTTCCTTTTGAACTGCTTTAATAGAAGCTTTAACTGCTGCTGGCTCCAGCGCTTCTAGAGCTTCTAATTGACTAGCAAATGCACGAAGCACTTCAGGTACTTGTTCACCTTTCAATACTTCTTGTCCTTCTTCTTCATGATCAACATGATCTTTAAAGAACATTTCAGAAAGCTCTACAATTTCAGCTCCAAAGCTCATTTGGTCATGATATAAAGCAATTACATCACGAACCCAAGCTTGTTCTTGTTCGCTTAAGTTTTCACCTACACGACCAGCCTTCACTAAATGCGGTAAGCTTAGTTCAACAACCGTATCTAATTCTTGCTTTTTCATATATTGGTTGTTCATCCATTTTAGTTTTTGAGAATCAAACAATGCAGGTGATTTCGATAAACGAGCTGCATCAAACATTTTGATAAACTCATCTTGAGAGAAGATTTCATCTTCTCCTACCGGCGACCAACCTAGTAGTGCAATAAAGTTAAAGATTGCTTCTGGAAGATATCCAAGCTCTTTATATTGCTCAATAAATTGAATAATAGATTCATCACGCTTACTTAATTTTTTACGGCTTTCATTTACAATTAAAGTCATATGACCGAACCTCGGGATATCCCAACCGAAAGCTTCGTAAATCATCATTTGTTTTGGCGTGTTTGAAATATGATCATCACCACGAAGTACGTGTGTAATTTCCATTAAGTGATCATCTACTGCTACCGCAAAGTTATAAGTTGGAATACCATCTTTTTTCACGATAACGAAATCACCAAAATCATTTGAATGGAATGCCACTTCGTCTTTTACGATATCTTTAAACGTGTAGTCGCGATCAGCAGGTACACGGAAACGAATACTTGGAATGCGGCCTTCAGCCTCAAACCCTTTCATTTGTTCCTCAGTTAAATCACGGTGATTTCCAGCATAACGCGGTGTTTCACCACGAGCGATTTGACCTTCACGCTCTGCTTCTAGCTCTTCTTCTGTCATATAACATTTGTAAGCTAAACCACGCTCTAATAAATCTACATATAATTTTTTATAAATATCTAAACGCTCTGTTTGACGATATGGTCCAAATTCACCACCAACATCAACACCTTCATCCCAATCCATACCGAGCCATTTCAAGTATTTTAATTGGCTTTCTTCTCCACCAGCAACATTACGTTTTACATCAGTATCTTCAATACGAATAATAAACTTACCATCTTGATGACGAGCAAATAAATAATTAAATAATGCCGTACGCGCATTTCCGATATGTAAGTGTCCTGTTGGACTTGGCGCATAGCGCACTCTCACTTGCTTTTCCATAATTGGTACACCTTCCATTCTTAATGTCTACACATTCTATAATTGTACAACAAAAAAATGTGATTATCCATCTTACGAATTAAAAACCATTATTTTTTCTGCAATAATACGACTGCTTGAGAAGCAATCCCTTCTTCTCTACCTGTAAATCCTAATTTTTCTGTTGTTGTTGCCTTTACATTAATATTATCAACAGATGTTTCTAATAGTTCACTAATACGTTTGCGCATGCTTTCAATATGCGGTGCCATTTTTGGCTTTTGGGCAATAATTGTACAATCTAGATTCCCTAGCTCGTAACCTTGTTCACGCACAAATTCCCAAACTTTCTGTAACAATATAGCTGAATCTGCATCTTTAAAGGCAGGATCTGTATCAGGAAAATGCTTTCCAATATCTCCTGCTGCAATTGCTCCTAAACACGCGTCAGCAATCGTATGTAACAATACATCCGCATCCGAGTGACCGATTAATCCTTTCTCATGAGGAATTGTAATTCCGCCGATAATTAATGGTCTACCTTCCGCAAATTCATGTACATCAAAACCTTGTCCAATTCGAAACATTCTTTGCATCCTCCTCAAGCTAAACTACTGAGCTTTATGATTCTATATTATATTGCTATCCCTATAAAGAAAAGCCCGGCCGTTGCCGAGCTTTTCTTTACTATAATGCCATCACTACTATTTCTTCTGAACATGAAGGAAACTTTCAGCAATTAACAAATCCTCCGGAGTCGTCACCTTAATATTATAGTAACTCCCCTCCACTACACCTACTTGCTTCCCGATACGTTCTACGAGACTTGCATCATCTGTACCAAGGAAACAACTCTGCTTTGCACTTCTATGAGCTTCTAATAACAGAGGAACAGAGAACCCTTGCGGTGTTTGAACTGCTTTAAGCTGAGAACGTTCTACCGTTTCAACAACAACACTCTGTTCTACTTTCTTAACTGTATCCTTCACTGGCACTGCACAAATGGAAGCACCATATTTTTCTGCTGCAGTTAATACATCCTGAATCATTTTATTCGTTACGAACGGGCGCGCACCATCGTGTACGAGAACATACTCGACTCCGCTCACATGCTGAAGTGCATTATATACGCTATCTTGCCTTTCAGCCCCGCCTTGAATAAATTGCACCTGTTTTTCAACTGGGTACTTCTGCATTAACTCCTCAAAATACGGGCGTTCTTCTTCGTTAATTGCCATAATAATACTTTTGCATGCTCTATCTTTTTCAAAAGCACGTAATGTATGCACAATAATCGGCACTTCATTTATAAGTAAGAACAGCTTATTTTTGCCAGCACCCATCCGTTTTCCTTGACCCGCTGCTGGAATAATTAATGTATACATATTAAAAATCCTCTACTTATAATGCTTTTTCTAATAATTTACGTTTCGCGAATATCATACGACCAGCCGATGTTTGCAATACACTTGTAACAAGTACATTGAGTTGTGAACCGACATATTCTCTACCGTCTTCTACTACAATCATCGTGCCATCATCTAAATATGCAACACCTTGATTTTGTTCTTTACCATCTTTCACAACATAAACACTTAGTTCTTCGCCAGGGAGTACAACTGGTTTAATTGCATTTGCTAAATCGTTAATGTTTAACACTGTTACCCCTTGTAATTCAGAAACTTTATTTAAGTTGAAATCATTTGTTACAACAGTTCCACCGGTGATTTTCGCTAACTTTACAAGCTTGCTATCCACCTCTTGGATATCCTCGAAATCGCCTTCATAAATTTCTACCGGAATTGGCATCTCTTTTTGAATACGATTTAAAATGTCTAACCCTCTGCGACCACGATTACGCTTTAACGCATCGGAAGAATCGGCAATATGCTGAAGCTCTTCTAATACGAATTGTGGAATCACAATTGTTCCTTCTAAAAACTTTGTTTGGCAAATATCAGCAATACGTCCATCAATAATTACACTCGTATCGAGAATCTTCCAGTGAGCTGTAGACTTCTCTACTTCTCCCTCGGCCTCTTCAGTCTCACTATTGTTCTTTTTCTTACCACCACGTTGCGGTAATGTAAATAATCCTAGCAATTCATTTCTCTTTTTAAACCCTACTTGGAACCCTAAATATCCAAGCAAAAGGGTAAAGAACACTTGCAATACTGTACTAATGACTGGGATTGTAAATTCACGAATTGGTATTAAAATTAAATATGCAACAATAAGACCAGAGATCAACCCTAATGTACCAAATAAAACATCTGCTACAGGCGCCTTTACAAGGGCCTCTTCGATATGCTTAATAAGTTGAACAATATAATCTACAAGCCAAAATGTTGTTAAAAATAAAATAATTGCACCAATAACCGCCCGAACATACGATCCTTCAAGCCATGGAACAGCACCTATGTCCAATACATTAATAACTTTTGGGATCAAGAAAATCCCTAACGCTCCCCCGATCACTAAAAAGAAGAGCTGTACGATCCGTTTTAACATCCAACCACCTCCTACTCATTATTAACCATTGTTTTGCTAATCAAAACGCCGAATGCAAAAGCGGACGTGTTTTTTTGTAAATAGTTTTATTTACCAATATACCATATCATATACCAAAAATGTTCTAGTGTCGTTATATTATGGAATCAATGTAATATTCTTAATTGTGTCTACTCATATAGAGATGCTCTTGAATTCTTTTTAGGCCTTCTCGTATTTTCTTCGCTCTAACTTCTCCAATTCCTTCCACATCATCCAATTCATTAATAGTTGCGCGACAAACACCTTGCAACGTTTTAAAGCGATTAATTAAATTTTCAATGATAAGTGGTGGAACGCGAGAAATTTTGCTTGCGATTCGGTATCCTCTCGGTGTCACACTTTCCTCTAAGCTCATTTGTCCTGGATAACCAAGCAACTTAACTAAATCGCTATCCTCTAGAAGTTGTGTATTTGCAAGATCTTGTAACTTCTTCAAAATTTGATGGTGATCTTGCGTTTTCTCTTGATAGTAATCCTTAATCAATAGCGCTGCCTCTGCTTCTAAATCAGCTAGTAATTCTGTGAGTTGTAAACGAATTAATCTTCCTTCTGTTCCTAACTCATGAATATAGCTCAATATTTCATTTTTAATACGCAGTACCATTTCAACACTATGTAAAACATGAACTACCTCGGACATTGTAACGACCTCTTCAAATTCTAGAATGCCCAAATTCGTAATCCCATCATTCCATACAGCTTTATATTTTTCTAACGTTTGAATAGCTTGATTTGCCTTTGTTAAAATTACACCTATATCTTTTAGTGTATAACGTAAGTTCCCTTGATATAGTGTAATTACGTTACGTCTTTGTGAAATAGCCACAACAAGGCTAGCCGTCTGCTTTGCTACACGCTCTGCCGTTCGATGACGCATACCTGTTTCAATAGAATCAATGGATGGATCTGGAACTAATTGTGCATTTGCAATTAAAATTTTGCTCCCAGTTTCATTTAAAATAAGTGCCCCATCCATTTTTGCTAATTCATATAAACTAGCCGGTGAGAATGCACAATTAATGTGAAATCCTCCATCAACAATACTTTTAATCTGCTCATTATACCCAAGAACAATTAGCCCTCCAGTTTGCGCACGAAGTACGTTATCTATCCCTTCGCGTAGTGGTGTTCCTGGGGCAACGAGCTGTAGAATGTTAATCATACTTTTGACACGTTGCTTGTTTTCCTCCATAGCCTAGCCTCCTAATGTCAAACGAAGCGCTTCTCCTAAATTAGAAACACCCACTACCTCAATTCCATCTGGAATTGTCCATCCTCCCAAATTTTTTCTAGGAATAATAGCACGTTGAAATCCTAATTTCGCTGCTTCTTGTACACGTTGTTCAATTCTTGATACTCTTCTTATTTCTCCAGTTAGGCCTACTTCTCCTATTACCGCATCGGTTGGTGCAGTAGGTTTATCTCTGAAACTTGAAGCAATACTTAATGCAACGGCTAAATCGATTGCTGGTTCATCTAATTTCAAACCACCCGCGACTTTTAAATACGCGTCTTGATTTTGCAACAATAAACCGGTTCTTTTTTCTAACACTGCCATAATAAGTGAAACGCGGTTATGATCAATTCCCGTCGCCATTCTTCGAGGATTTCCAAAACTAGTAGGAGAGATTAATGCTTGTATTTCTACTAAAACCGGTCTTGTTCCTTCCATTGAAGCAACCACTGTGGATCCTGCAACTCCAACTGGACGTTCTTCAAGGAAAATTTCAGAAGGGTTTAATACTTCTGCAAGACCTAGCTCCTTCATTTCAAAGATACCCATTTCATTTGTGGAACCAAAACGGTTTTTCACAGCTCGCAAAATACGATATGTATGGTGACGATCTCCTTCAAAGTAAAGAACTGCATCAACCATATGTTCTAGCATACGTGGTCCTGCAATTGCCCCTTCTTTTGTCACATGTCCGACTATAAAAATAGGAATCCCTTTCGTCTTTGCAAGTTTCATTAATTCCGCTGTACATTCACGTACTTGCGCGACACTTCCTGGTGCTGACGTCACTTCAGGTAAATGTATCGTTTGAATGGAGTCAATAACAACAAAAGCTGGATTCATCTCTTCAATGTGCGATGCAATTCGCTGTAAATCAGTCTCTGCTACAACAAATAGATTACTACCCTTTACATGCAAACGATCTGCACGAAGTTTAATCTGCTTTGCCGACTCCTCACCCGATATATATAGTACATCATATGAAGAATCTGCTAATTGCGATGAAATCTGTAATAGCAATGTTGATTTTCCAATCCCAGGGTCTCCACCAATAAGTACTAAGGACCCATCTACAATCCCACCACCAAGTACACGGTTAAACTCTTGGAATTTCGTTTCAATACGCGCCTCTGACTTTGTTTCTACTTCTGTTAGGCGTCTTGGTTTTGTTACTTCTGATTGGATTGCATTGGCATAATTAAGGCGTCTTGATGATACAACCGGTTCCATCTCTTCAACAAGCGTATTCCATTGACCACATCCAGGACATTTCCCCATATATTTTGGTGACTGATAACCACATTCTTGACATGTAAACTTTGTTTTCTTTTTAGCCATATCTTTTTATATTTCACTTCACTTTCATCTATAAACGTTTATCCTTCTCGTACAAGAAAGAGGGCTATCGCGTAGCCCTCTTTGTTTGTCTATACTTATTTTACCTTTTCCGCACTATGAATGACAAATGATTCTCCTTCTACATCAAAGATAACTTTTTGTCCTTTCTCAATAGCGCCTTTTAACAGTTCTTCTGACAGTCTATCTTCCACGTGCTTCTGAATTGCCCTACGAAGTGGACGAGCACCGTATTCACGATCAAACCCTTTATCAGCAATCGCTGCAATCGCTCCTTCTGTTAGGTGTAATTCAATCTCTTGTTCTTTTAAGCGTTTCACTAACTGATTAACCATAAGTGTTACAATCTCTTGAATATGTTTTTTCTCAAGCATATGGAATACGATAATTTCATCAATACGGTTTAAGAATTCTGGACGGAATGCCTTTTTCAGTTCATCCATTACTTTACCTTTCATATCTGAATAATCGCGGCTCTCATCTTGTACGTTAAAGCCAAGATGTTTATTACGTTTTAACGCATCTGCACCGACGTTAGACGTCATAATAACAATTGTATTACGGAAATCAACTGTACGCCCTTTAGAATCCGTTAAACGACCATCTTCTAATACTTGTAGTAAAATATTAAACACATCAGGATGAGCTTTCTCTACCTCATCTAATAGGACAACCGAATATGGCTTACGACGAACTTTCTCTGTTAATTGTCCACCTTCTTCATATCCAACATATCCTGGAGGAGATCCAACTAAACGAGAAGTAGAATGCTTCTCCATGTACTCAGACATATCGATACGAATCATCGCATCCTCATCACCGAACATAGATTCTGCTAACGCTCTTGCAAGTTCCGTTTTACCTACACCTGTTGGTCCTAAGAAAATAAATGAACCAATCGGGCGCTTCGGATCTTTTAATCCTGCTCTTGCACGACGAACAGCTTTTGCCACAGCTACGACTGCTTCATCTTGACCAATTAAACGATCATGTAAAATTGATTCTAAGTTTAATAATTTATCTGTCTCTGTTTGTGCAAGTTTAGAAACTGGGATACGTGTCCATGTGGAAACGACGTTTGCAATGTCTTCTACTGTTACTTCTGAATTTTCTTTTCCTTGTTGCTCTTTCCACTGGCGTTTTGTATCTTCTAACTTTTCACGTAAACGTTGTTCCATATCACGTAAGGAAGCAGCTTTTTCAAATTCTTGACTTTGTACCGCTGCATCTTTTTCTTTTCTAATTTCCTCAAGTTTCACTTCGAGCTCTTTTAAGTTCGGTGGTGTTGTGTAAGAACGTAAACGTACTTTTGATGCAGCCTCATCAATTAAATCAATTGCTTTATCAGGTAAGAAACGATCTGTAATATAACGATCTGAAAGTTTTACAGCCGCATCAATTGCATCATCTGTAATAGATACACGGTGATGCGCCTCGTAACGATCACGTAAACCTTTCAAAATTTGAATTGATTCCTCTAAACTCGGCTCATCAACATGGATTGGCTGGAAACGTCTCTCTAAAGCTGCGTCTTTTTCAATATATTTACGATATTCATCTAAAGTTGTCGCCCCAATACATTGTAATTCACCACGAGCTAAAGATGGTTTTAAAATATTTGACGCATCAATTGCACCTTCTGCTCCACCTGCACCAATTAATGTATGAAGCTCATCAATAAATAGAATAATATTGCCCGCTTGACGAATTTCATCCATCACTTTCTTTAAACGGTCTTCAAATTCACCACGATATTTCGTTCCAGCTACAACTGTTCCCATATCTAATGTCATAACACGCTTATCTCTTAAAGTTTCAGGAACTTCATTATTTACAATTTGCTGTGCTAATCCTTCTGCAATTGCTGTCTTACCTACACCAGGTTCTCCAATTAATACTGGATTGTTTTTTGTTCTACGGCTTAACACTTCAATTACGCGTTGAATTTCTTTACTACGTCCAATAACAGGATCTAAACGATTTTCACGTGCCACAACTGTTAAATCACGTGCTAAACTGTCAAGCGTCGGTGTATTTGCATTTGTTGATGAACCACCTTGGTGACCTGAACTAGCTTCGTTACTTCCAAGAAGTTGCAGTACTTGTTGTCTTGCCTTGTTTAGACTTACACCTAAATTATTTAAAACACGTGCCGCCACCCCTTCACCTTCACGGATTAAACCAAGTAAAACATGTTCTGTTCCCACGTAGGAATGGCCCAGCTTACGCGCTTCATCCATAGACAACTCAATAACCTTTTTAGCACGAGGTGTGTAATGTACTGTTTGTGAAGCTTCTGTTCCACGCCCAATTAATGCTTCTACCTCTTTTTGAACTTTCTCTGGACTTAATCCAAGAGCAATTAACGCTTTTGCTGCAATCCCTTCGCCTTCGCGTACAAGCCCAAGTAAAATATGTTCTGTACCAATATTATTATGCCCAATGCGAATTGCTTCCTCTTGAGATAAAGCTAATACTTTCTGTGCTCGTTCTGTAAATCTTCCAAACATCATAGAAATCGCCTCCTACTTGCGCTTAGTTTTGTTCAATACGTAATCGCTCACGGATTAAGGTTGCTCTTCGATAATCTCTTTCTTCTGGCCCTAAAGGTCCTCCTGCATATTGCTGCAAAATGCCTGGCTGAGTAAGGACCATTAACTCAGTCAAAATATTTCTTGATATCCCTTTTATATATCCTAGGTCAATACCAAGTCGTACATCGGATAAACAAGTAGCCGCTTCCGCAGATTGGATTAAACGACTATTAGAGAGTATACCGTAAGAACGATATACTTTATCTTCAAGCTCAACACTCGAATTTTGTACGATTAATTCTCTAGCTATTTTTTCTTGTTGTATAATTTGTTGAATGACACTCTTTAAATCTGCAATAATATCTTCTTCTGCTTTACCTAGTGTCATTTGATTGGACACTTGAAATATATTACCTAACGCTTCGCTACCTTCACCGTATATTCCTCTTACTACTAACCCTAATTTTTGAATTACTTGTATAATACGGTTAATCCTTTTCGTTAAAACGAGTCCCGGTAAATGAATCATTACAGAGGCCCTTAATCCTGTACCAACGTTAGTAGGACAACTCGTAATATATCCAAGTGATTCATCAAAAGCGTATTCAACTTCTTCCTCGATCCAATTATCTATTTGATTGGCACTCTGAAGCGCCTTTGATAACTGTAACCCTGAAAATAAACACTGAATCCTAACGTGATCCTCTTCATTAAGCATGATACTAATATGTTCACTTTCTGATAGTAAACATGCTCCGTATTCTGTTCCTGCAAGATTTGGACTAATTAAATGTTTCTCAACTAAAACCCTCCTTTGAAGAGGATTTAATTCATCCATTTTTAATAGTTCAAACTTCCCAAAAGGTTCTACCGGTTTATTTACAAACTTCTTCTTAAATAATTCGTGAATCTGTTTAGCTTCTTTCTCGTTTTGCATAGTAGAGAATTGATATTTTTTTAAATTACGAGCCAAACGAATTCGACTACTTAAAACAATATCAGAATCAGGGCCATCTCCCTTCATCCACGGACTAATTGCTTCGTTCATAATTCTGTCCAGTGACATAGAACTATTCCCCCTCTCTATGCTCACTAAGCCGATTTTCAAGACCTCGAATTTCATCTCGTATTTCAGCTGCTTTCTCAAACTCTTCTTTTTGCACAGATTGCTTCAGAGTGAGTTTTAGTTCATCTAATTCTTTCTTTAAGTGGATATTTCCTTCTATACGCTCTGGAATTTTTCCACAATGATCTGTATGTCCACCGTGTAGACGTTTTAATAATGGTTTTAAATGCTCTTTAAATGTATCGTAACAAGAAGCACAACCAAAGCGTCCCACTTTTGTAAATTGTTCATATGTCATCTTACAATCTGGACATCTTAGTATATTTATATTCGAAAATGTATTTTGTCCTTCTTCAAACATTGCTGATTCACCATGTAATAATCCAGCTAATAGTTCATGGAATGAAAAATTAGAGTGCTGTGATTGAAAGAAAGACGTATAGCCACTTTGTTCTGCACACTGCTCACAAAGATGAACTTCCGCCTTTTTCTCGTTGATTACTTTTGTATAATGTAAAGTTGCTGTTCTTATATTACAATTTTGACAAGTCATCGCTATCCCCACCTTTACAACAGGAACGATCTATCTCATGATACTTTTCATACATTACTAGATTGTTCTCTTGCCTTAATCCATTTAATAAAAGCACATGTTACCCTTCAAAATCCCTACAATATTAAACTGCATTATCTTAGTTATCATTTTTTACAAAAGTTATATTTATTTATATTTCAGTGTTCTTAACATTGCGCATAATATTCGAGCCCTAAGTTCATCTCGAGAAGGAACATCCATTAATAATACAGAACGATCTAGTACACTTAACATAAGTTTAGCTTCACGATTTGTTATGATGCCCTCTTCTATTAAACGTATAACCATACTTTCTGCATTTCCTTGTGCAACGCTATGATCAATCATATGAAGCATTTGATCAATAATGTCTATATCGTCATGCAGTTTGACTTTTATAATGCGAATGTAACCTCCTCCACCTCGTTTACTTTCTACTACGAATCCTCTTTCTAACGTAAAACGGGTATTGATTACATAGTTGATTTGAGACGGAACACAATCGAATCGATCCGCGATCTCATTCCTCTTGATTTCAATCACATTATTATTACTTAAGTCAATAACTTGCTTTAGATATTTCTCAATGATATCAGATATATTTCTCATTTATCCGCCACCTTTATTGACTTTGACTATCTTTGACTTTAATTATATACGTATTAAAAAAATTTGCAACTCTTTTGCTTATTCACTATCCTAGCCACATTTCACAGTCTTTAATCAAAAGGACGATTCTTTAAGTAAAGATTTTTTAAATTACTATGAATTATAAAAGAAAACACGAAAAAACACGAGTCAAATGACTCGTGTCTTAGTT